>JBOGMA010000220.1:0-1750 GCA_050746465.1 Acidobacteriaceae bacterium | reverse complement strand
GTCAGGGGTGGCCCACACCGGGGTCCCCACGAACGGGTCTTCGTTCGTGGGGTGGACACAAGCGAGTTTGCTTGTGGGAGGAGCAGGTTTCGTATCAGGGCACGGCTTCAGCCGTGCCGAAACCCTGTTTCAAATTCACTGGGGGTTTAGCCCCTGCAATCGCCGCTCCTTCGCTACTGATAGTTGCGGCTGCGCCCTCGAATCGTCTACTGTTAATTCGCCGTGCCTGACCTTCAAACGCTCAACGATATCTTCTTCCTCGTCGCCGCTGCCAACCGCGGCCGCGCCATTCTCGCGCAGGATGCTCAAGGCGCATGGCAGCCCATCTCCGGCAGCCAAATCTATCAGCGAGTCCGCGCGATGGCCGCAGCATTGCGCGAGTGGGGCATTCGCAAGGGCGACCGCATCGCCATTCTTTCCGAAAACCGATGGGAATGGGCCGTTGCGGATTTCGCCGCTCTCTCGCTGGGGGCGGTTGACGTTCCCATTTATCCCACGCTCACCGCCGAGCAAACCGCCGACCTCCTCGCCGACTCCGGAGCGCGCGTCGCCGTCGTCTCCACCGTCGCCCAATACGAAAAAGTCGCGCAGCATCGCGCCCGCACCGCCGTCGAGCACGTCATCATCATGGATGAAGAGGGAACTCCCGACGCCGTGCTCTTCTCCTCGCTGCTTGCCGATGCCGCAAGCGCCACGGGACGCGACGCCGCCTTCGACCGCGAAGCCTACAACGTCACTTCCAAAGACCTCGCGACCCTGATCTACACCTCCGGCACCACCGGTGAGCCCAAAGGCGTAATGCTCACTCACGGCAACATCGCCTCCAACATCAATGAGTCGCTGAGCGGCTTCGAAATCAGCGAGCGCGACTCCTGCATCTCCTTTTTGCCACTTTCGCATATCACAGCGCGTCACTTGGACTACGCAATGTACACGCGCCTGGCCACCGTCGCCTATTGTCCCAGCTTTGACAAACTCCCCACGGCAATGACCGCCGTAAAACCCACCATCATTGTCGGCGTGCCGCGAGTCTATGAAAAATTCCACCAGGAGGTTGAGCGGCGCGCAACGCGCTCCGGTTTCACCCGCAGAATGTTGAAGTGGGCCATAAAGACCGGCGCAAAGCATCGCGAGACAATTGCGCAGGGCGGCCAGCCCGCTTCCCTCAAGTGGAAGCTTGCCAACACTCTCGTCTATAAAAAAATGCGCGCCGGATTCGGCGGAAACGTCCGCTACTTCATCGCCGGCGGAGCCCCGCTGGGCCTCGACACAGCGCAATGGTTCGCCTCTGCCGGAATCCGCATTCTCGAAGGCTACGGCCTCACCGAAACTTCTCCCGTGCTCGCCATAAACACTCCCGCGGCCAACCGCATGGGCTCAGTCGGCAAGCCGCTGCCGCAGGTCGCGTGCCGCTTTGCGGACGACGGCGAACTGCTTGTCAAAGGCCCCAATATCTTCCATAGCTACTGGAAGCGTCCCCCGCACGAACCCGAAGTCTTCGACTCTGACCAATACTTCCGAACTGGCGATATCGGCCGTATCGATGAAGACGGATTCCTCATCATCACCGACCGCAAGAAGGATCTGCTGAAAACCTCCGGCGGGAAGACCATCGCACCTCAGGCCATCGAAAATAAGCTGAAGACCAATCGGCTCGTGAACCAGGCAGCGCTCGTCGGCGACCGCCACAAATTCGCCTCGGCTCACGTCTCTCCCAACTTCACCGTGCTCGAAAGCTGGGCCGCGGAGC
>JBOGMA010000219.1:0-5167 GCA_050746465.1 Acidobacteriaceae bacterium | reverse complement strand
GCTGCACACTTCGCACCCGGCCAAGTGCTCATCCAACCGCTGTCTTTCTTCGCCGGAAATCTCTCCCCACGCCGCCAGAGAGATCTTTTCCTGTGCTGTGTCGCACTTCATCGCTGATACCTCTGCTTCACTCGCCTCAAAAATTTTCGAACACTACTTATTCGGGCACCGAACAAATTACCCTTTCCTGAGCCTTGGTCTTTTTTATGAACGCTGGCCGCTGGCCCTACCGCACCTGCGCCAGGTTGGCCCGCAACTTCCGCGTTGCGCGAAAGAGCGTATTCTTCGCCGTTTCTTCCGTCGTGCTCAGCATTTCCCCAATTGCCCTCAACCGCAGTCCCTGATAGTGCTTCAGCTCAAAAACCATCCGTTCTCTCGGAGTCAGTTGGTCCAGCGCCAATAGAATCCGCTCTCCCAAATACTTCCGGTTCAGCTCACGATCCGGATTCGCGCTCGCCCGCTCGTCAGATACGTTGTTCAGCAGGTCCATCTCGTCCCCGCTCGAATCGATCATCACCGCCTGGTCCTCTCGACGCGATTTCCGCCGCCGCAGCAAATCCAGGCACAAGTTGGTCACAATCCGGTAAATCCATGTGTAGAACGAGCACTCAAACCGGAAATTCCCTAGATACCGGTACGCCTTGAGAAACGCCTCCTGATGAATGTCCTCGGCATCCTGCTCAGAGCCCGTAAGGTGCAGCGCCAGCCGCAGGACCGCCTGATCATATTGACGCACCAGAGTGTCAAAGGCTGTCCGCGAACCCTGCTGGGCCTCACGAATCAGATCGTTTTCAAGCGCGCGGGCATTCGCGTCCACCTCTTTCTGGCTGGACGTCCGGGTTCCATTCCCCGGTCGGGACGTCGCGGAAGACTGGACGCGCAGCGCATCAACGGGCATCAAATCATCTCCTCCGGAAAGGTCGCACCCGGTCAGGCAGACCATTCCTTAATAGTGCAGACGCAATTCTTCCAAAATAGTTACTAAAGTCCACAAAAATTGTGGAACACAAATAGATTACCGCTGAGATCACCTCATTCAGCTCCCTTCAGGAATTTGCCCCTAATGTAACCCGTTGCATGGTCGATATGTACCCCAGGCGCGGGCCCGCAGTCTCTTCCCCGCCTCATCCATAACGGAGCAGAAAAATGGCGATCTGGGCATCGGCGGAACTCGACCGCGGACAGCGGTTCTCTTTCGCCGCACAGGCTTCTCTCGACGGCTTCTGGGACCTCAATCTCAGGACTGACGAGGCATGCTTCTCGCCACAATGGCAGCAGATTGTCGGCTTGGCCCCCGAGGAACATCTCTCCACCATCGAGCACTGGCTGGGACGAGTGCATCCGGAAGACCGCCCGCGGCTTGAAGGCGAGTTCCGCGCGCTCCGCGCCGGCAAAGCCCGCCATATGCGCAGCGAGCATCGCCTCAAGGATGTCTCGGGCTGGTGGCGATGGGTGATGGCGCGCGCGGTCACGGAGCAGGACCAGCGCGGAAGGGTCGTCCGCATCGCCGGCTCCATGACCGACGAGACCGAAAGGAAATTAGCCGATCCGCTGACCGGGCTCCCCAATCGGCTCTTCTTTCTCGACCACATGCAGCGTCGCTTCGCACAAGCCCGCGCCTGCGGCCGTTGGAACTTCGCCGTACTGTCGCTCGGGCTGGAGCGCTTTAAGCTGATCAACGAGCGGCTGAGCTACGAAGGCGGCGATGCGATGCTCATCGAAACTGCGGCCCGGCTCCGCCAGGCAATCGCCAGCTCAGACGCCATCCGCGACTCGGTCATCGCACGGCTGAACGCGGCCGATTTTCTCGTTTGTCTTGACGGAACCAGCACCGAAGCCCAATCCATGGACGCAGCTCGGCAGATCAGCGAGGAACTACGGCGGCCCTTCCAGTGGCGGTGCCGCCGTATTTCGCCTGCCCCGGCTATGGGTCTGGCGCAGGCTGACCCCGCCATCGTCCATCCAGAAGAGCTGATGCGGGATGCCGATACGGCTCTAGCAGAAGCCAAAACCGCCGGACGCGCACACCTCGCCTGCTATTCCCGCGGCATGCGTGAACGGGCCCTCGAGAGAATGCAGCTTGAGTCCGACCTCGAACAGGCAATCCGAGAACAACCGGACTCGCACCAGCTCATGCTCTACTACCAGCCGGAAATCGATCTCGCCACCCGGCGCATCATCGGCTTTGAAGCCCTGATTCGATGGCGGCATCCCGAACGCGGACTTGTCCTGCCCGGAGAGTTCATCCCTCTTGCCGAGGAATCAGACCTGATTCTTCCCCTCGGCGAATGGGGACTCACCGAAGCCTGTCGCCAGATCGTCGCCTGGCGCGCCCTGATACAAGAGCAGGCAACCGATCAGCCGCCCGACCCGACGGTTCTGCGCGTGAGTGTCAATCTTTCCGCCAAACAATTCGGACGACCCGGACTCGTCGGCCAGGTGGCAGAGATTCTTGCCCGAACCGCAGTCGCCGCCTCCGCCCTCCGCCTCGAAGTTACGGAAAGCAGCCTCATGAACCACGAGGACACCGCGAAAGACACCATGCACGGCCTGCAAAACCTCGGTGTAGGTCTACACATGGACGACTTCGGCACCGGCTACAGTTCACTGAACCATCTTCACCGGTATCCTTTCGACACCCTGAAAATCGACCGCTCCTTCGTGCAGGAAATGGAATCCAGCTCCGGCAGCGCCGAAATTATCCGCACCATTCTGGATCTGGCGCATTCCCTGAAGATGGACGTGGTTGCTGAGGGCATTGAAACTGAAGCCCAGGCCATCCAGCTTCAATCGCTCGGCTGCAAGCTCGGCCAGGGGTACTACTTCGCCAAGCCCATGGCAGCCGAGGCCGTTAGCGCCATGCTGGTCGCCAACTAGACGCTGCCGCCAGCGTTCGCTGGCGCGCCGCACATTGTCAGGCCCCGCCGCGTCGCCATCTCCTCGCCGATCAATTCCTTTTCTGAGTCGTCAATCAGATTCCTGGCTGCGGAGAAGATCTCCGCCTCCTCGATCTGAATGTGCCGCTCATAGAAATCGAGCAGACCGTTGAGGGTACCCCGCAACCCTTCGCGAACGTCAGCCGAAATCGGACCCATCTCCAGCCAGCCGCGGCAGATCGCGTCCACCTGCAGGTGCTGCTCGTCCGCCCAACGGTGTTCGTTTTCGAGACAGTCTATCTTGCCGAACAGTTCCCCAATCGCAGGCGTGTCGATCCGGCGAAGACGTGGGAATAGAGACTCTTCCTCATCGGCCGTATGGCGCGGCGCGGCCTCGCGGAAGTACTTGAGAGCCTTTTCCAGCGTGACGCGCTGCCCCGGGTCGAGCGACCCAGCATCGGCCTCCGACACAACTTTGATCAGGTTCTTCAGAAAGAAGAGGATGCGCTTGTGGCAATCCTCCAGCATCCCGATGGGATGGTGGAAATCGCTCTCGGGCTTCTGCCCAATCTGCAACAACATCAATTTCTCCTGGCTTGCCGCGAGGCGCCATTTTGGCAGCGCCCCTGTCTAATTAGAGCAGTCTCTGCTCCGTAAGATTCGGCCCGCGGCGGCAGGAGAGGACGAATCAGCCCGCTACTTCGATAGACGGGAGAATGTGTTCATAGTCGTATGCTTCGAAATCAACATTGGGTATTTCGGCGAAATTCTGCTCGATCGGCGGCGACTGAATGGTCCACTCCAGCCCGGCCGCGCCCCACGGATTCGCGCTGGCAATCTTCCCATACTTCAGTGACCAGACCAGGTACAGCATCGGCAGCAGATAGCCGATGGCGAGCACCGAGGCTCCGGCAGTGGACATCACGTTCAGCACCTGGAACTCGGCCGGATAAGACCAGTAGCGGCGGGGCATTCCCAGATACCCAACGATAAATTGCGGGAAGAACGTCAGGTTGAATCCCAGGAACAGGATCAGAGCGGCCATTTTGCCCAATGTTTCCGGGTACATGCGTCCCGTTATCTTGGGCCACCAGAAATGCAGCCCGGCCATAACCGCGCTGACCATGCCTCCCACCATTACGTAGTGGAAGTGGGCCACGATGAAGTACGTCTCAGTGAGATGGATATCCATTCCCAGCGTAGCCAGGAAAATTCCGGTAAGGCCACCGATGGTAAACAGGCCGATGAAGCCAAGGATGTAGAGCATGGGCGTGTCAAAGGAGATTGACCCTTTGTACATCGTTGCCGACCAGTTGAAGACTTTGATGGCCGAGGGCACGGCGACCAGCATGGTCATCAGCGAAAACACCAGGGCGGAGTAGTTGGATATGCCCATGATGAACATGTGGTGGGCCCAGACAAAGAAACTAAAGACCGCAATGCCAATCGAGGAAAAGGCGACAGCCGTATATCCGAAGACGCGCTTGTGCGAGAAGGCAGAAATGACCTCCGACGCGATTCCCATTCCCGGAAGAATCATGACGTAAACGGCAGGGTGGGAATAGAACCAGAACAGATGCTGGAACAACAGCGGGTCACCGCCCATCGAAGGATCGAAGATGCCCAGTCCCGTAACGCGCTCCAGAACCACCAACGCCAGGCTGATGGCGATCACCGGCGTAGCCAGGATGAAAATGACGGCTGTGGCGTAATACGACCAGATGAACAGCGGCAGCCGGAACCATGTCATCCCCGGAGCCCGCAATCGGTGTATCGTGACCACGAAATTGACGCCCGTTAATATGGAAGAAAATCCGGCGACAAATATCCCCATGGCCGCGGCGACCACATGTGTGTTGACATAGTGGGTACTCAGCGGAGTCGTGAAAGTCCATCCGGTATCAACGCCGCCCCAGATCATCATGTACAGCTCAAAGCATCCGCCGGTGAGGAACAGGTAATAGCTGAGCAGGTTGATCTTTGGGAAAGCGACATCGCGCGCCCCGATCATGATCGGTATCAGGAAATTGCCGAAAACGGCAGGAGCAATCGGCACCAGGAAGAAGAACACCATGATGATGCCGTGGATCGAAAACAGCTTGTTATAAGTATCGGCGGACACCAGGTCGCCGGCCGGCGTCAATAACTCAAGTCGGATAAGACCCGCCGCTGTGCCGCCTATCAGAAAGAAAAAGACCGTAGTCAGGAGATAGAGAATGGCGATTCGCTTGTGGTCCTGCGTCAAAAGCCAGGACTTCAGCCCACGGCTGCTATTCAGGTATGTGTAACGC
>JBOGMA010000218.1:0-4175 GCA_050746465.1 Acidobacteriaceae bacterium | reverse complement strand
GCGCAGGATGTTGGACTCAAAGTTGGAGATGACCTGCTGGTCCCCGTAGCTCTTGCTGACGCCCTGAAATTCAAGTGCGGTCTTTCCGGAGGGGCGATTCTGGTCGAAGCGACTGTAGGGGCGCGCGATGTTGGAGCGCGCCAGCTCGGTGGTTTGCAGGCGCTCGACTTCTTTCTTGCGGCTGGTGACCTGGCTGGATCGGGTTCCGGCGGCGAAGCGCGCGATGAACTCGTTGAGCTGCGCAATCTTCTTTTCGCGCTGTTCGTTCTGCGATTCGAGCCGGGAGCGAATCTGCGTCTTCGCCATCACCATGTCGTCGTAGCCGCCGGTGTAGGTGATGATGGTCTGGTAATCGATATCGGCGATGTGCGTGCAGACGCTGTTGAGGAAATGGCGGTCGTGCGAGATGGTGATGAGGGTGCCTTCAAAGCGCGTGAGGAAATCCTGGAGCCAGTGGATGGAGTCGAGGTCGAGGTGGTTTGTCGGCTCATCGAGCAGGAGGGCCTGTGGTTTTCCGAAAAGAGCCTGCGCGAGCAGCACGCGGACTTTTTGTCCGCCCTGGAGTTCGCTCATCTTGCGATCATGGAGTTCGTCGGGTATGTCGAGACCCTGGAGCAGGATGGCGGCGTCTGATTCCGCGGTGTAGCCGTCTTCTTCGCCCACGATCCCTTCCAACTCGCCGAGGCGCATTCCGTCCTCATCGGTGAGTTCGGCTTTGGAGTAGATGGCGTCGCGCTCTTCGAGTGCGGCCCAGAGTGGCTTGTTGCCCATGACGACGGTGTCGATGACGCGATAGGCGTCAAAGGCGAACTGGTCCTGGCTGAGGACGCCAATTTTCTTCGGGCGGACAACGTCCCCCTTCTGCGCGTCAAGCTCGCCGGTTAAGACCTTCATGAAGGTGGACTTGCCGGCTCCGTTGGGGCCGGTGAGGCCGTAGCGGCGGCCTGCGATGAAGGTGACGGTTACGTCTTCAAACAAGATTTTTGCGCCGTAGCGCATGCTTACATTGCTGACAGAAATCATGGTGTCCTGGAAATTTACGGCGTGCAAGCCGCGGAAGGTTTACTTCTTCTATTGTAGCCGGGCTATGTTGGTACGGCGAAGGGAAGATGGAGTCTATGAACTGAAGACAGGAAATGCGATGCTATCCACGCGCCCCTTCAGTCATCACTCTGCATGGCCGTTCGTGTCCTGGTCTTGCCGGCGACGGAGATATATCGAACTGGGATAATGGCCACTGTGCGTCGTCAGCCCCTCATCAAAAATTCTTGGCTTCATATCGGGAAAGAACCGCACGAGCTCATTGATCCGTTGGTGATGGAGCATGGCTAAAGATGCGGCAATCTCAAAGCGATCATTCATTGTAAGAAACGCATAAAGTAACGCAGTCTCATGGCTGAAGAACAATGCGGTAGAAAGTGTATCGGTGGAGTAGTCGTAGGGGAAGTGAATATCGTGGAAGTGAGCATAGGTCCCTGGGGCGAGTCGCGGGAGCATTTCGAGAATGATGATGTTCACTTCGCCAGCGGGCGCGAGGGTGTGGCTGGAATCGACAAAAAACAGATCGCCCGACTTTAGATTACTGGCATACTCATGGCCGACCTCTTGAAGCTTCCCGGGCACGAGTTGAATTCTGCCTGCCTGCGCTTCTTGTCTGAGGAAGTTGCTGGGATAAGGCTCGATGCAAGTAATTTGGGGATGATAGCGAGCATCCTGGGCAGCCAGAAGGCACACGGCTGTCGAAACTCCACATCCAATCTGAACGATCTGGTTAGGACGGTTGGCGCGAATAAAGCAGTAGAGAAAGTCGGCTTCGACAGCACCGAATCCTTCACTGCTGCCATTCATTTTTATTGCCGATGTGTGAATCCGAAAATCTTTCAGATCTGATCGAAAGTCCCTGGTGCATTGATCCACCCAAGCCACTTGATCATCGATATTGCTACGGATACCAAAAAAGCTTCGCGGAGCTTTCCAATGGGTCGTGTTTTTCAGAAGGCGCAGATCGGGAATTTCTGAATAAAAGTGGCGAGGCAGGATATCAACCCGGAAATGCTGGCCCACCTCGAAGATATTCCTGAAAATCCGATTTCTGAGGATCTTTAGTTGACTCTTAACGGAAAGAGGCATGGACGGCTTTGACTCACCTTCAGAACTTGAATGCTGTGGAATACATTAACACGAGAAATCCGCCTGCGGCCGACTCCTGCGCGGCGTCTGAAATCCCCTCGGAACCGCGGTACATTTGCGAGTTTCGGTTCAGCGAATGAAGAGCAGAATGATCTGGTTGGTAGCGAAGGCCGCCACATAGGCCAGTACGCTCATGTAAGTGAATTGAAGGGCAGGCCACTTCCAGCTATTGGTTTCGCGCTTCACGATTGCCAGCGTGGAGGTGCACTGCATGGCGAAGGCGAAGAAGACGACCAGGGCCATGGCTCCGCCGAGCGTGAGGTCGTGACGAAGGGCGGCTTGCAGGCCGAGGGACTGCGTGGCGGGGTCGGCTCCGTAGAGCGTGCCGAGCGTTCCAACGATGACCTCGCGAGCGACGACCGAACTCAACAGGCCGATGCCGATCTTCCAGTTGAAGCCGAGCGGGCGGATGATGGGCTCGATGGCGTGTCCGACGCGGCCGATGAGACTCTGCGGCAGGTCAGTATGAAATGGAACGTGGCTGAAGACCCAGATGGCGATGGTGACGCAGAGAATGATGGTTCCGGCCTGCTTGAGAAAGACCTTTCCGCGCTCGGCGACGCGCAGGCTGAGCGAGCGCACGGTGGGCATGCGGTACTGCGGCAGTTCGAGAATGAAAGGCGTGGAGGCGGTCCTGAGGATGGAGGACTTGAGCAGCCACGCGGTTCCGAAGGCGGCCAGGAAGCCAAGTACGTAGAGCGAGAGCATGACGGCGGCTTGCATTCCGAAGAAGCTGCCGAGGATGTGGCGATTGGGCACGAAGGCTGCAATCATGAGCAGGTAAATGGGCAGCCGCGCGGAGCAGGTCATGAACGGCGCGACGAGGATGGTGGCAAAGCGGTCGCGCTTGTTCTCAATGGTGCGAGTAGCCATGATGGCGGGAACCGCGCAGGCGTAGGCGGAGAGCAGCGGGATGAAGGCTTTGCCGTTAAGTCCGATGGAGCGCATGACGCGGTCGGCAATGAGCGCGGCGCGGGCGAGATAGCCGGAGTCTTCGAGGACTCCGATGAAGAGGAAGAGGAGCAGAATTTGCGGCAGGAAGACGAGGACCGAGGCTACGCCTTTCCAGATGCCGTCGATGAGCAGCGATTCGACCCAGCCGTTGCCGAGGAAAGCTCCGACCTTGTCGCCTGAGGCGGTGAGGATGGCTCCGAAGCCGTCGCTGAGCGGCTGGCCTATGGTGAAGACGACTTGAAAGACGGCGATGACGACGATGAGGAAAAACAACGGTCCCCAGACGCGGTGCAGAAGGATGCTGTCGAGCCGGCGGGTCCACTCAGAAGAGAGCGGGGCTTTGTACTTGGTGCGCGTGCTGATGCCGGTGGCCCACTGGCGGTAAGAGCGGGCGTTGCCGAGCACGGGCAGTTCGAGTCGCGCTGCGGTTTTGGCCTGGGGCGCGTCGCTGCGGCGGTCGAGAAAGTGGGTGATGGAGTCGAGGCCGGTGCCGCGCGTGGCGCTGATCTTGGCTACGGGAACTCCGAGTTCCTGGGCGAGGGCGAGTGTATCGGCTTCGCCGCCGCGGGTTTCCATCAGGTCGCTCATGTTGAGCAGCACGAGCGTGGGCAGTCCGAGCGCCAGGACCGGCGCTGCGAGCATCAACTGGCGGCGCAGGTGCAGGGAATCGAGCACCAGCAGAATGGCGTCGGGCATGGGCGTGCCGGGCATCTGGCCATGCAGCACATCGACGGCGACGCGGGCGTCTTCCGAGTAGGAGTCGAGGCTGTAGATGCCGGGCAGGTCGATCAGGACGAGGTCGCTGCGACCGATGCCGCTGAGTTTGCCGAAGTGCTGCTCGACGGTGACGCCGGGGTAGTTGGCGACCTTCTGGCGCAGTCCGGTGAGGCGGTTGAAGAGCGTGGATTTGCCCGAGTTGGGCGGGCCAACAAGGGCGATGGTGCGGATTTTTCCCGGCGTGCGCGGCGCGGCGGGCGAGTCGAGAACCACGACGCCGGTATCGGTGGAGCAGCAATCGCTCATTGCGGGCC
>JBOGMA010000217.1:0-5864 GCA_050746465.1 Acidobacteriaceae bacterium | reverse complement strand
GAAAACACTCTCTACCCCGTCGCGCTCATCCTCGCCGAGCGCCGGCATTATCTTTCAACCCTGCGCCTCTGGGCCATCGTGCTCGCCACCAACGCAGCCGGCGCGCTCCTCTTCGCCGCGCTCTGCGTACTCACCGGAGCCCTCCAGACCAACATCCTCACCGCCCTCGCGCAATCCGGCGTTGATGCCACCACTCACCCCGCAAATCACATCTTCTGGAGCGCCGTCATGGGCGGCTGGATCATCGCCCTCATGGCCTGGCTCGTCAGCGGCAGCCACTCCATCACCGGATCTGTCGCCATCATCTGGACCCTCACCTTCATCGTCGGCCTCGCCCGCTTCGCTCACTGCATCGCCGGCAGCGGAGAAGTTCTCTCCGCCGTCCTCAACGGCAACGTCACTGGACTCGGCTACCTGCGATGGCTTGGCCTCGCCGCCTCCGGCAATATCGCAGGAGGAGTCCTGCTTGTCACCCTCCTCGAATACGGCCAGGCCAAACTCGACTAAGTAATTGGAGTAAAAAAGTGGGTGCCCCAGGTCCCGCTTCTGGGACCTGGGTTTCACCATCCAGCTAAGCCGCAGCCTGCGCGCCCACCTCCGCCACCGGAGCCGGCAGCGCATTCAGCGAAGCCACCACCGCATTCACATAAGCTGTGATCTGCGCGGTCGTCGGCTCAGGAACCCCATCCGTCTTCAGCGATGCAACCGCATACGGAGTCACCGCAGCAATCACCGCTGCCCGCTTTTGCGCGCCCGCGCCTTTGGCTCCTTCAGCCGCCGTTTCCGCCAGGGCCGCCTGCTGCACCGTAAAGTTATACAGGCTGGCCACCGTTGGAAACGCAATGTCCACCACCGGCTCTGCAATTTCCGCCACCTTCGTTGCGTCCGAAAAAATGACCTTGAAAATCTTTCCCACATGCTGCAAAAGCGAACTGAATCCAGACATCCCAATCTCCCTCTGTTCTTGGTTGTAGTTGTCTACCGCTGCTTGTTCCATGCGCGATAAGCAAGTGTTATGTTGACCAGCCCCGTAAACAGGGCCAGGGTCCAGGTAGGCAGGTGCAATGTATGCTGTAGTCCGGTCACTTCATTCCGAAACTCCTGGCTCCCAATCCAGAAGCCCACAATGAGGTTCCAGCCCACCAACATCGAATGCACCCGCGCGCTATATTGAGCCGCGAAGTTACGAATCATCCTCTCCACTCCTCAAATAAAAAACCGCTCCAGAAGAGCGGCTCGCCACAAAGGAAAAGGGCACAGCCCTGAAGCCGTGCCCCTTTAAACTTTCCCTATAATTCAATTATATAGGACTGGAATAATTCAACTACAAACGTAAACAGTTGATAATAATCCAGTTATACAATAATACCCTTGACAGAAATTTCTGCGGGTGTACAAAAGATGAGCTAAGGCGGACTATGTTCAGCAATTCTGGCGGCGGTAGAACAAAAACGTGTTTCTTTGTCGCGGTCGCAATTTTGAGTTTTGCGATCCTCGCTGCAAACGCTCATGCTGCGGCAGTCCATGCATGGCAGGGCGACATTACAATTCCCACCTACAAGTTGGGTCCGTCTGATCCAAATCCATCATTTCCTCTCGTCAACGCACAACGGGTCTATCCCTATACGATGCTCGACGACTTATCCCATACTCGGACGACAAGAACTTATAAGGCTCTGTATCTCGAAAATAACTACCTTAGAGTCACCATCCTTCCGCAACTCGGCGGGCATGTTTATTCCGTCTATGACAAGATCCACCATCGAGAGGTTTTCTATCGCAATCATGTAATCAAATATGGTCTCGTAGGGCCGCGAGGCGCATGGATCTCCGGCGGCATCGAGTTCAGCTTTCCCTTTGCCCACACTATGGATTGCGTTTCCCCGGTCGAGTTCACGCTCCGGCATAATCCGGATGGCAGCGCCTCCGCGATGATCGGCGCGATCGACTGGGTCTCCAATATGTATTGGGAAATTGCTCTCACCCTGCGCCCCGATACAGCCAGGCTTCAGGAGGACGTTACACTCTTCAACGCAACCTCGCAGCAACACTTATATCTGTTCTGGACCAACAGCGCGGTAAAAGCTACAGACGATCTGCAGTATGTCTATCCCATGCGGGAAACCATCGAGGACGATCCGTTCGCCATTGTGCAGAAATGGCCTGTATGGAACGGAGTGGACCAAAGTTGGTACAAGAATGTCGCCCCGGCCATGGCAATCTTTGGACGCGCGGTTCACCGTAATTTTTTCGGCGTCTACTACCACTCTTCCGATCACGGAGTGGTGCATGTGGCCGACTACCGCCAGGACCCAGGCAAGAAGATATGGACATGGGGCACTGCGCGCAGCGGGAGAATCTGGGACACGCTTCTCAGCGACAACGATGGTCCCTATAACGAGATACAAAGCGGGCGATTCTACACTCAGGGATACCGCCAGTTTATGCAGCCGCGTCGAGTCGAGCAGTGGACAGAATATTGGTATCCGGTCAGCGGCCTCAAGAATGGATTTATTGAAGCTACAAGTCAGTTGGCTATGAACGTCAATTTCTCGACGAAGAGCGGCTCGAAAGATGAGGTCGCCATCAGCCTGAGCCCGGTAGCCAAACTAACCGGTGCATCGCTGCTCATCAAGCAAGGCCGGGACCTGATCGCGCAAAAGCACGGCATCAACCTCGCGCCGCTGCATGACTTCACCTACACATTTCCGGTGAAGGATGGCAACGCGGCGAAGAAGAATCTGGAAGTTGACGTCATCTCCGCATCCGGAAAGTCAATCCTTCACTGGTCGGCGGCCGAGCCTCTCGATGGAAACCCTGACTTTGTCCCCCTCGCGGGAAAACGCATTCGGACCGAGATCCCCGACTCCCCGCAAACTCCAACGCAAGCGCTCTATATGCGAGGAGTTCTCTTGCAGGAGATGAATAATCTGCAAGGCGCAATCAAGGTTTATAAGGAAGTGCTGCAGCGCGATCCCGACTACATCCCGGCGCTATTGAAAGAAGGGTGGCTTCAGTACCAGGCCGGCAGTTTTCATGAGGCGGAACAATTGCTCATCCGGGCGAAGAACCGCGATGAGGATGATCCCGCCGTTCAGTATGCTCTCGGAGCAATCTACCGAGCAGAAGGCCGGCTGAACCTGGCGGAGGATGGCTTCTGGACTTCAATTCATCACGGCGGGCCGCCGGCTCCAGCATTGGTCGAGCTTGGCGAAATCGAGATTCGCAGGGGGCGCTATCTCGAAGCTGAAAAATTATTGCAGCGCGCGATTGCTTATAACCCAGACGACGCTTTTGCGCTTGCCGACCTTTCCGTTGCCGAGCGCCAGGCCGGAAAACCTCAGGATGCCGCTAAGTCTGTGGCGATGGCGCTTGAAAAAATGCCGCTGCTGCCTTACGCGCTCGCCGAGCAATTTGAGGTGAATCACAGCACCGGAGCGCAAGCCAGCGTGACCAGTACCGCCGCGGACGGCTGGAAGACAATCATGAATTCGGACCCGGAAAATTATCTCGCGGTTGCTGCCTGGTATCACAGCCTGGGCGCATGGAAATCCGCCGACGATGTTCTTCAGGCAGCGACGACGGGCCTGCCCGCCGCCGACATTTCTCCGATGGTTTCTTACTATCTCGCGTCGGACGCGCGGCAGCAGGGCAATGCCTCGGAAGCCGAACGCTACGCCCGGACGGCGGCTGCGTCCCGCAGCGTAGCAGTATTTCCGAATCGGCTCGAAGACTATTCCATCCTGCTCGATGCGCTGCGATCCCATCCGGAAGATGCGCAGGCCAAATATGAAATGGGCAATTTTCTGTTTGCCCACAGCCGCTATAAGAAAGCGGCAAGTCTCTGGCGTGAGGCGTCAAGCTCAGGGTTCAACAATTCTGTTCTACTTCGCAATCTCGGAGTATATGACTGGCGCGTGCAGCACGATCTGCCGAAAGCCGCCGAAGATTACACGCGCGCCATTCAGATAAGCCCGCACGAATACAGACTCTATCCGGATCTGGATGAAATCTACGAGCAACAGGACAACGCAAGCGCTCGGGCGGAACTTTTCCGAAATGCTCCCAGCGACGTGCTCGCTCAAGACACTGTGCAGGCCCGGCGTATCGTCTTCTTGATGGAGCAGGCCAAATACAACGATGCGCTGGCGGCCCTCGCGAGCCGCACCTTTACTCCTTGGGAGGGCGGCATGGCCATGCACAGCATGTTCGTGTTCGCCAACCTGCAAAGTGGCAAGCGGAAACTTGCCGACCACCAACCGGCGCAGGCTGAAAAATACTTTCGCGCGGCCATGCTGTATCCGGAAAATCTGGGAACCGGGGAACCGAGCAATCCCGATACAGCGGAACAACTCTACTGGCTGGGAAATGCGTTGGAGGCGCAAGGCCGGGCGGATGATGCGAAGACAGCATGGAAACAGGCGACCGGCCGGCAAGGAGGGCGCTGCCGACTCTTTCCGGCGCTTGCGCTTCAAAAAATCGGAGATAACAGCACCGCGAAAATGCTGTTAGGGCAATGTATAGAAGCCGCCGAGCAGCCGGACGCCCACGCCTCAGTTATTTACCAGGCAGGCATAGCAGAGCAACATAACGGAAATGCTGAGCAGGCGCGCAAAGACTTCCTTCGCGCCCTCAGCGTAGAGCCGCTTTTTTGGGAGGCGCGCATCGCGCTAAAACAAAACCAACCTTGATCGCGTTGGCATGGATGAGGACGTGGGTGCCAACGTCTCGATTTTGAGACGTGGGGTTACGCAGATCCAATATTGGAACGACTCTAGTGCTTCTCCAACCCATGCAACTCCGCCAGAACCTCCTGGCTATGGTGTGCCGGATCGACCTTGGTCCAGACCTTTGCAATCTTCCCCTCGGGATTAATCAGGAACGTATTGCGATTCGCGATCTTGAATCCCGCATAGTTGCCCAGCGATCCGTACTCCGCAACTACCTTCTTATTCGTATCGCTCAGCAGCGTAAACGTCAGATTGTCCTTCGCGCAGAATTCCTTGTGGCTCTTAATCGAATCCACGCTCACGCCCACAACCACCGCGTTCGCCGTCTGGTAGCGCGACAGGTCCTGCTCAAAATTGTGTGCTTCCAGCGTGCAGCCTGAGGTCATGTCTTTCGGATAGAAATACAGCACCACCCACTTGCCTCGATACTGATCCAGGCTTACGTCGCCCCCCTTGACTGAGGGCAGCGTAAACTCCGGCGCCTGCTGCCCAACCTGCGGAATCGTCGCATTCGTGTTATCGGCAAAACTGCTGAAAGCAAAACCGCCGATAACCACCACAGCCACAGCGGCTAAAATCATACTGACTTTCGACATAGGTGACGCTCCTGGCTCCGAATTTCGGAACAAACCATTATCAATTTTCCAGAGCCACTATCGCAATTCCGGCCGCGTCCGCAATTGTCACCAGATTGTCATAATCAAAAACCAGCGTCTGCCCCGCCTCAATCGCCAGGCATGTTGCCCCGGCCTTTTGCATCGCTTCAACGGTCTTCACGCCAATCACCGGAACATCAAACCGCATGTCCTGGTTCGGCTTCGCAACCTTCACTACCGTAAGCGACCTCTCCAGTGTCGAAGCCCCTTCTTCCAGCGTCCCCATCAGCGCCCCAGCCCGCTCAATCGCCGCATCCGTGCCTTCCATGGCCTCAAGCGCCACGCACGCCTGGCTGGCAACCACCACCGTCTGCCCAATATCGAACCCCGCCACCGCGCGCGCCACCCCGCGCCCATAAGCAATGTCCCGCTCTTCCTGCTCCGAAGGCCCGCGCTCCGTCAGAACCCCCGCCTTCGCCAGCAGCGGCTCCAAGTATGAAGTCGAAGAAATCAGCTCAATCCCTTCATCGCCCAGAAC
>JBOGMA010000216.1:0-6166 GCA_050746465.1 Acidobacteriaceae bacterium | reverse complement strand
GGTGCCCGTCAAGGGATAGCCCGCGTCGCGCAGCGTGTCACCCGCGACCCCCTCGAAAATCGCCTGGGCATGCGCGGGCATCGTATGACGCCACTGCGCGATTTTCTCGGGCTTCAAACGCTCGCTGCCCGCCATGAAGCGCTCGGTCACCGGCCCGGACGTCCCGGTCAGGAATTTTTCCAAAATCGCCATGTTTGGCCCCGGCTCGGCCAGCAAGTCTTCATAGCGGATTTCCAGATACCTGCCTTGCATGTCCTGCGCGTCGCGCCGCGCCTTGCGCAAATAATCACGCCAATGCACCGCCGCTGCGTAGGTGTTCTGATGACCCCAACTCATTTGCTTGTGCGACAGGGCGCAATCCCGTCCGTCACGTATCACGTGCACCACGCGACAATTCGGAAAGTGCCGATTGACCAGGCCGAGATAACTGCCGAAAACCGGATACTTCGAGCCGATCCTGCTCTTTCCCATTTGCTGTGCAATCTGACCCAATATATCCAGGACGATTGCGGCAAACGTGGGCGAAACACTGGCTACCCGCTGCCAGTCGATCTCGACGGAATAATTCCTTTTCAGGATCCCAAAGAACGGATCTTTACGGAGATCCCGAATGAGCCACCGATGGTTCCGATCCAAGCCCAAATCACCATATCGGCCGAGGCGTCGGCCGAAGGAAACGATGAACTGGCCCTCATTTACGAAACCAGCGTCGAAATAATCCCGCAACAGCTTGTTGATCCATGTCGTGCCGGAACGCGCAAATCCGGTAAGAAATAGGGGTGCATCGGCATTCGGGCAGGCCAAGGCCGCGACCTTCGCGCTGCGAGCAATCGGATCAGTCATTTCGCGTCCGCCCGAGTCACTTTCGAAAAACTGGCCAATCTGATCGTACCGATCCGGTCGAGGCTCGCGCCGCACAACTCAGCAAGTATTATCACACGTAGCCCCAAGGCAGCACGTCGGCGGGAACGAACCTGCGGTTGAGGCGGTTCCGGGCGTCAGCCAGCTCGAGCCGCTCGTGTCCGCCCTGCTTGGTCGCAGAAGAATCCCACCGGATCTCCGCACGGGCCTACCCGCATTCAACAGTCCGGATTCGAGGGCGAGGACAATCCGGTGCGTTCAAACCAGACCCAGTGCGGTCCACAGGAATGAGGTATCGGAAAACTCCCAATGCACCCCCCTTCGGACGACATTGAATCGATCAATGCTCCGGACGTTGGTACCGCCATAGGCGGACAGGCATGCCACGTAGCCAATTTCCTTGACCATTCCGAGGCGCTGCTTCGTCATGTCGTTCTTTCCACCGTACGGATAGGCAAAAGCCACCTCGTCAACTCCGAGCCGGGACCGAATTTCATTCAACGACTCCGCCAGCTCCGCCCTAACCCTGCTCTCCTTCGCCTCCGCACAGTTAAGGTGACTGGCAGTATGCGACCCAATAGTGAATCCTGCTTTGTGCATCTCGACAAGATGGGCCCACTCCATCATGGGAATGGGCTTATTGCCCCTACGAACGTCATGCGGGAACTGCCGGTGCGTACCTATCAAGCCAGTGGCAACGAAAAAGGCGGCAGGCACGTTGTTCCTTTGCAGGATCGGGAACGCATGGGTGTAATTGTCGAGATAGCCATCATCAAAGGTGACGCAAACAAGGGGGCGTCTCGACCTGGGTATTGCTTGCGCTTTCAGCAACTCGCCGAGGGAAATGGCCTCGAAGTGACGGCGCAGAAGCTGCATCTGCCGATCAAACTGCTCTACGCCGGTGGTCAGGTTGTCGCGGGCATCATCGCTTACCCGATGGTAAAGCAGCACGGTGATGCGCGGTGGCACGAAGCGGCGCAGTACCAACCTTCCGAATACAACCGCCGGCGTCTTTACTGTGTCCTTGAGCATCCTTTCGGCTCTCCCGGCGTTGGCGTTGCATAACTGCCTCCGCCTACGATTGAGCTCGTCCAGTTGCCTTAGGGATGGCTTGCGATATGTGGTGCCGCCCGCTTCTTGCGGCGTACGCAAACTCGCGCCTTGATTGATCTTGGAGATTGCGCTGCAGATGAGCTCATGGCCTAGTTCGTCCAACCTGAGTTGAAGTCCCTTCATCGTCGAATATTTGTCACACGCGATCGCTGAAGACAATGCGACGGCACCTGCGTCCAATCTCTCATCGACCCAGTGCACCGTGCAGCCAACCGATATTTCGCCGTTCCACAATTCCCAAAATGCCGGAGGCATACCCCTGTATTCCGGAAGCTTGCCTTTGTGCAAGTTGAGGGTCCCAAGGACAGGTATGGAGAAGATGCGCTTCTTGAGGATCGGAGCGGCGAGTGAAAGGCCTATATCAGGACGGAACCTCGTTACTGCGCGGATAGCTGCCGTCGAGTGTATGCTGCTGTACCTGACGACCTGAAAATTTGGCCGAGCTGCGAGCTGCTCAATGGTATATTCCGCACCAGGGGCTCCCGCTGGCAGTGGGTGGTTGCTGCTCACTCGAATACGGTCGCGGAGCGTGAATGCAATATCCCGAATACGGCGCCAGCCATCCCTTTTAAGGTTGCGCCATTGCGCTCTCAAAGCCTGCCGCAATGGACGATGGGGACTGTGGAGCAAAATAAGCCAGCTCAGTCCTGGCAGTCGCCCGTCGACCGAAACGATGCCCTTTCGGACCGCGTAATTCAAGTCTCCCGTAAATACCACGACTTTCTTGATTTGACCCACGTCTTCTTGTTCCGTGATTCGCCGGGTTTGCCTGAGCTTAATCGTTCCTGCGCCTCGTTGCGAAAAATCAAAGGCACAAGAACTCTGGCTACAGGACGGGGTGTTGGAGCATTGTCGCAAGCTCCGTCGCGGGAGCATGCTGGTTGAAGGGGCATCGATCGTCAGTCAGGTAGAGTCACACGTATTTGCCTCCTTTTCCTGCGCAACGTTGCCCGCCGTTGCGTACCAGGCACTGGCAACCCATCAAGCTTGGATTCTCGGAAGCACGAGTCGATTCCTGGACCGCGTAGCGCGAGTATTCGAGTTCTTCGCTGTCCCCACGGCCATGGCGAAGAGCCACAGATCCGTGAGCCGACTGTTTCTCTGGCAAGCTCGCAACTTGCCGGCGCATCTGCAACGCACGACTAGGCGAATTCTCGAACTTGCAACGCCAGTCTCCGTACTAGCGGCCAGATCTTCCAGTTTGCATAGCTGGCAGCGAGCCGCCCTCGCTGACGGTACTCGCCCATGTAGCACAACGCGAAATACAGCTGAACCCATCGCAGTGCGCACATGTCGCCCACGTCTCCATACCCGGAAAGAAATGCCGATTCCGCTCGATCGTGAAGCAGCCTGGTGCGTGAGCCAATTACCATGCGACCATCAGACCAGAGGTGATTCAAGAACGGCGCAAGGTCATACGCTGCAGCGCCAACGCTTCGCCAGCGTATGTCCAGGCCGACATACTTGGTGCCATCGCAAAGCATGTTGTCCGGTTTGAAGTCGCCATGCTGTCGCACCGCGGGGACTGGCATCGCATCGACTCGGGTCCCCTCTTGGATGAACAGTTCGTACGCGGCGTCTGTCCTGGGATCACCGCGCAAGACAGCTCCGTACTTATCAGCCAGGAAGCTGATCTTGTCCGCCGCTCCCAAGGGCCTTTTCTGGTTCTGGACGTCACTTTCATGCAACTTCTTCAGCCAGATGCCAGCCGAGCGGCATGCCGCTTGCACCCCGGATGCATCCAAGGTTCGCACGTAGCGAACCAAGTCCTCCCCTGGGGCGTGGCGCGTTATCACGATTCCTTGCTCTGCATACTCGAGATGGCCGAGCGGAACCAGGGTTCCATACCCTTTGTCCTGCGGGAATGCCGATTGCAGCTTGCATAGTGCCTCATACTCTTTGCGGGCATGCTCACGTGCATACCCGCTCGAATACCTCCCGCCTACCACCTTGACGACGATCCGCTCTCCGCAGCGCTCGCACCGCATCCGATGAATGCTGGAATATTGCCGCACAAGGACGCGCGCCGCCGGGGCCCAACCTTGCGAAGCGTGGCAGTGTGGGCAAGCAAACCGGCCGTCCAGCACCTGCGCGATGTTCCATTTCATCATGGTCAGTCAACGGCGATAACGGACACAAGGACCACGACGGCGCATGTCGTACTCCGTTTTTCTTCCTGTCACTTGGCATGGCTCATTCGTCATTTCCTGTGTTGGGAGGCTCACTACGTGGCCTCCGCAGACGCCCGACCCTTTTCAGCCACGATATACACCGCCTCGCTTATCAAGGGGAACAGACGGTAGCGCTTCACCTCGCGCAAGCCCGCTTGTTCCAGCAGATGCTTGATGCTTGCGTTGCTAATGGGGCAACGCGCAGGTTCCTGACGGCTCAGCGATTGTTTCAAGCGGCGTCGAAAACGCTGGTAGGCTGAATCAAGGCTGTGGTTGATGACCACGATTGAACGACTGAGCCTGGCTACCCCAGCCAGAAACTCAATCTGCTGGTCGAGCTTGAAATGCATCAGGACCCTGGCGCACAGTGCAGCATCATAGGTCGGCGTGCCGGACGGTAGCCTTTTGACGTCCAACACCTCATGGGTGAAGCCGGCGCCATACGTGTGCAAGCGCTGTTCTGCCACGCGCAGCATTGCTTCGGAAATGTCGATGCCGTGCACGCGGTAACCGCTCGCAAGCAGTACATCGGCAAGCCGTCCGGTTCCACATGGTGCGTCCGCGATGGTTTTGCCCTTGGCTACGCCGGAAAAACACTTCAGGATGACGCGTTTTTCCAGATGGTTGAAAAGCCTGCCTGGAATGCTCGAGAAGCGGCTTTTGTCATATTCGGACGCCACCTTGTGGCTTTTGTAATGCTCGTCGGCACTCCAGGTCATTTTGTTGTTCTCCAGTGGTCTCAACCAAGGAACGTCTGGTTTTGCTCGTCATTCCGGAATCGCGAAGCGATATCCGGAATCCAGTGTCTTCTTGTTTCAACAACCTGCATCAAAGACACTGGATTCCCGCCTTCGCGGGAATGACGAAGATAGGGGTTGATCAGACATTCCCTAAGGAACCTCTGATCAACGTCCTGCGGTATTGTATCGGCGTGGTGCGCCATTCAATCCGTCAGCTCGTCGAGCATCTTGGCCAAGGAGACCGCCCCCTCGCGCCGCGAATACCTGGCCACCCTATTCGGCTGAGGCAGTGGTGCCTGGCCTGAATGCAAAGCGTCGACGAACGTGATCAGACACCTTTCGATTGCGGTCACGTCGTCGAGCGGAATCGGCTCCACTCCGCCGACTTCTCGCAAGAGCGACGCGGTGTCTCCGTGCTCTCCCACCAATGCGAAGATCGGCCGGCCAATTCGCAGGTACTCATAGAGTTTGGCAGGAATCTGTCGGTCGAACTTGCTGCCCTGAAAAAGCAGGAGCGCGTCCGCCTTGGCTTGTTCGATCAGGGCGTCCCTGTTGGAGATGGCTGGCGCCAGCGTCACAATGTCATCGATGCCGAGACGCTGCGTTTCTTGCGCGTACGCGGACTCGAAACCACCCGCGCGCAAGACCACGTTCAGTGTTCTTGCGTTGATGTTTCCCGAAGCCTTGAGGTTCGCGAGTGCCTTGAAAAATGGAAGCGGATTGCGGCCTTCCGGGTAAAGCAGACCGCTATGCAGCAACACCAATGGCCTTCCCGTCAATGACGGAGGTGCCGCCTGAAGCTCGGTGAACGCAGATTCCTCGTAGCCATTTGCGATGACGGCCAACCGCTCCTCCCGGTGCGCCGCCGGGAACCGATCGGCATAGTCATCAAGCGCTCCCTGTGTAGTGAACACGGTACGAGCAGCGCTTTCCAATACACGCCCCTCCCACCGGGTCTGCGAAGCCACCGAGTAGGGATTGCCCGGCTCCACTGAGCTGGCGACTGGATCCCTGAAATCGGCGATCCAGGGCAGTCCGCTCAGTCGACTCAACGACCGCGCGATGCAATGCGCGGACATGATGGGATAGGTGGACCATATCGCACGCACTCTATGGTGCCGAATGAGCCGCAGCCCGTGCCATACCGCCGCCGGCCACCATGAGGCCCAGCGGTCGGGCTGGGCCAGGAACGCTGGATACTTCCCGGCGATACCGAAATGACGGCGCGCATCGAACGCGAGCGTGCGCCGCACTACGCAGCCGCGGGGAATTGCCTCGCTG
>JBOGMA010000215.1:0-4515 GCA_050746465.1 Acidobacteriaceae bacterium | reverse complement strand
TCGTAGGCTCGGGAGTTGCTGGCGTCGGCGTAGAGCTTGTATGTGCTGGTTTGGTGATTGTTGAGCGGGTAAATATTGAGGATGAGCGGATCGACGGGCTTCTGACCAGTGTGTAGCATGGGCGGCTGCATGGGGACAATGGCTCCGGCGCGGAGGTAGACGGGGATCTGGCTGATGGAGAAGCTTCGCGTGGTTTGGAGCGGGCCGGTAAAGCGCTTGCCGGTGGCGCGCTCGATCCATTCGCCTGAAGGAATCCAGACGGATTGTTGCGCGAGTTGCGTTGCGTCATCGACGGGCTGGGTGACAGGATCGACGATCATCTGGCTGCCGAAGACGTATTCGCCTTTGTTGGTGTAGGCGGCGTCTGCTTCCGGCCAGTCGTAATAGAGCGGATGGAGGAAGGCGACGCCGCTATCGTAGGTGCGGCGCGCTTCTGTATAGATGTAGGGTTGCAGCGCCATGCGGAGCTGGAAGGTGTTGCGCATGATGCTGGAGTAGGGCTCGGGATAGGCCCAGATGCGGCGCTCGGAGTCGGGGTTCTCGGTGGTATGGGTGCGGAGAATGGGGCTGAAGGCGCCGAATTGAATCCATCGGGTGTAAAGCTCGGGAGTGACGGCTCCGGGCATGTGTCCGCCGATGTCGTGGCTCCAGTAGGCGTAGCCCACGTTGGCGGCAGTTGCGGTAAACCATGGCTGGAACGCGAGTGATGGCCAGACCGAAACGGTGTCTCCGGAGAAGCCGATTTGATAACGGTGGTTGCCGAGCCCGCCCCAACGGTGGAAGAGCAATGGCCGCTTGCCTTCGCGTTCCTGGTCGGTGAAGTGGAGGTAGTTGATCCACCAGGTATTGTTTACGCCGGGAAGCTTGGTGTTGGGCTGCTGCTGCCAGTCGAGCCACCAGAAGTTGATGCCCTCTTTTTCCATTGGGTGGAGGACAAGCTTGAAGTAGTTGATCGCCCATTTCTTATTGGTCGGATCGAAGGGAACGTATTTCTTTGTTGCGGGGTCTATGCCCATGGCGCGGGCCATGGCTGGGTACTGCTGCTCCCATGGCTGAATTCCGGAGGCTGGATGCAGGTTGAGCGTGACCTTCAGCCCTTGTTGATGCAGGCCGGTGAGGAAATCTTTGGGATCGGGGAAGAGGAGATGATTCCAGGTGTAGCCGGTCCAGCCGAGGCTTTGCCCGGATTGATCAGTTTCGTGCCTGGCTTCCAGTTGTTCGCGGCTGATGTGCCAGCCCATGTCGATGACGAGGACATTGAGCGGGGTGGAGTTTTCGCGGAATCCGCGCACGAGATGGTCCAGTTCCTGGTCGCTATAGGACCAGTAGCGCGACCACCAGATTCCAAAGGCGAAGCGCGGCGGCAATGGAATGCGTCCGGCGACGCGGGTGAAGTCGTGGAGGGCCTGTTTGTAGTCGTGTCCGTAGCCGAAGAAATACCAGTCCTGGCGATCGCCGGAGGGGCGTTCCATCACCCAGGGCCAGGGGCTGTTCTCGCCTTGCGCGAAGGCGAAGTTATCGGAATCGAAGAGCGGACGCGTGGAGTCGTCAACCAGGACCCATCCGTTGCGCGAGACGAGGCCAGGGTCCATGGGCGCTTTCAGCTTGTCGCCGCGCGCGCCGTCGAGTGTGCGGGCGGTGCCCTGGAGATTACCGGTGTCGGGCATTCCGGGATGCCAGGTGACTTGTTTGCCGTCGAGATTGAAGGAGATGGTGAGGTTGTCTGGAGAGAATTTGCCGTTGTCGGCAGTAGCGGCGTTGTAGATAAGGTGCAGCGCGGAGGTGTTGATGCTGAGTTGCTGGCCATTGCGCTTCTGCGTGAATTTTGGAACCGGGAGTTTGCGGTTCAGGAAAACAAAAGAGGCATGGTTTTCGAACTTGTCATCGTCGGCCCACTCCATGCGGATGAGCCGCGGGGTGAGCACGGTGAAGCGGGCATGGCCAATGATGACAACCGCAGCGGGATTGGCTACGGGATCGTAGCTGCCTTCAGGAGAGGGGGTAACTGCGGCGTGAGCTGGACGCGGATAGAGAAAGAAGAATACGAGCAACAGGGCGGAAAGGCGGAGGGTATTCGCTGGAAATTTCATCGGGGACAAGGATACCAAACTGAATTCGAAAATTGACCAGCGTTGCGTATGATACTTCAGGACTTTCGCTTCTGAATTCCTGCGAGAAATGCCTGCTGAACGCGGTTAAAGCTGCGTCCGCGCAGCACGGCGGCGGCGATGGTGCGTGTGGCGCGCGCGTCGCTGAGCCGCACATACCGGCAGGAGGGGTGGGTGTTCACGGCCATTTGGGGGGCGAGCGTGACGCCGATTCCGGCGGCAACCATGCCCAGCAGACTGCTGAACTGATCGCTTTCAAATGCGATGTGTGGGGTCACACGCGCCCGCGCGCACGCTGCAATGCTGAGGTCGCGAAAGCAGTGGCCGTCACGCAGCATCACGAAGGTTTCGTTGCGCAGGTCGTTGAGGGCGAGGGTTCCGGCTCCGGCGTGGGGATGATGTTTTGACAGCACGGCAAAGAGGGGTTCGGAGAAGAGCGGGAAAAATTCAAATTCTTTGTGCCGCAGCGGCAGCGCCAGAATAGCAAGGTCGACGGCGAGATTTTTCAGACTTTCCACCAGCTTGGGCGTGGTGTCCTCGACGATGCGCAAACGCGCTTCAGGGTATCGCTTTGTAAATGCCGCAGCATAGCGCGGCATGAGGTACGGTGCGATGGTTGGAATGACGCCGACGGTGACGCTGCCGCGCATATCGGTGCGCTGATCTTCGACTCCGGCGCGCGCGGCTTCCACATGATGCAGCATGGCGCGGGCGTGCGGCAGGAAGGCATGTCCAGCCTCGGTGAGGCGGATACTGCGGCCGAGGCGGTCGAAGAGCCTGGCTCCCAGCTCCTCTTCGAGTTTGAGCACTTGCTGCGACAGGGAAGGCTGCGCCACGTGGCAGAGGTCGGCGGCGCGGCTGAAGCTGCCTGTTTCGACTATGGCGCAGACGTAACGAAGCTGATGAAGTTCCATAGGCAACTCCTATATAGCAAATCCAAACTATATATTAGAACGATGCATCTTCATGGTGCTAGATTGCAGTTATTGAGACAAACTCGGATGGCCGCGTTACGGGGGCTACGAATGCCCAGCGCGCAAGCGGAAGGGCTTATGCCCAATAGAGGAGAGAAATGGCAGAGGAAGTAAAAGCAGCAGAGTCACAGTGTCCGGTTCATGCCGGGCATGGCAGGGGCAGGTCTAATAGGGAATGGTGGCCAAACCAGCTGAATCTGAACATTCTGGCCCAGTTTTCGCCTGCGTCCAACCCCATGGGCGGCGACTTTAATTACGCCGCGGAGTTCGAGAGTCTTGACCTCCAGGCAGTAAAAAATGATTTGCGGGCGCTGATGACCGATTCACAGGACTGGTGGCCGGCGGACTTTGGCCACTATGGGCCGCTTTTGGTGCGGATGGCATGGCACAGCGCCGGTACCTATCGCATTGGCGACGGGCGCGGCGGGGCGGGCGCAGGCCAGCAGCGGTTTGCGCCTATTGGAAGCTGGCCCGACAATGTTCTTCTGGACCGGGCGCGCCGGCTGATCTGGCCGATCAAGCAGAAGTATGGCCGAAAGATTTCCTGGGCGGACCTGATCATCCTTGCCGGAAACGTTGCGCTGGAGTCGATGGGCTTCCAAACTTTTGGCTTTGGCGGCGGACGCGAAGACGTGTGGGAGCCGGACGCGGTTTACTGGGGCGCCGAGACCGCGTGGCTGGGCGCGACCAACCGCTATTCCGGCGAACGCGATCTGGAAAGCCCGCTTGCGGCAACGCAGATGGGACTGATTTACGTAAATCCGGAAGGGCCGAATGGCGTGCCGGATCCTCTGGCCGCGGCCAGGGACACACGCGAGACCTTTGCGCGCATGGCGATGAATGACGAGGAAACTGTGGCGCTGATTGCGGGCGGCCACACCTTCGGCAAGACCCATGGCGCGGGTCCAACTTCGCATGTAGGGCCGGAGCCGGAATCCTCCGAAATTGAGGAGCAGGGCCTTGGCTGGAAAGGCGGCTTTGGTTCCGGCAAGGGGCGCGACGCAATCGGCAGCGGTCTGGAAGTGATCTGGAGCAACGCGCCGACACAGTGGTCCAACGGCTTTTTTGCAAACCTGTTTGGCTATGAATGGGAGCTGACCAAGAGCCCGGCCGGCGCATTCCAGTGGAAGCCGAAAGGCGATGCGGGGGCGGGCATGGTGCCTGATCCGCACGACAAGTCCAAGCGCCGCGCACCGTCAATGCTGACGACGGACATCGGCCTGCGCGAGGACCCTGTTTATGCAAAGATTTCGAGGGACTTCTACGAGAACCCGGAGAAGTTTGCCGATGCGTTTGCCCGCGCGTGGTTTAAGCTGACGCACCGGGATATGGGGCCGCGGGAGCGCTATCTGGGGCCTGAAGTTCCCGCGAAAGAATTGATCTGGCAGGATCCCGTTCCGGCAGTGGATCACGAACTGGTCGATGAGAAAGAC
>JBOGMA010000214.1:0-4336 GCA_050746465.1 Acidobacteriaceae bacterium | reverse complement strand
GAAGAGAGGCGTGGCTTTGTTTCCATGAAGGCCACGCGTACCTTCGGGGCAACCTTAAGACAAGCAAGGGACTTCCGACCTTAATGGAACGGTGCCCTCCCCGACCTCCCCTCGACTTGATTGCCATTCAGGGGTTAAGGCAACGCAGGGCTAAAGGATAGAACCCCATGAAGATTTTCGGATTGTTGCGCAACTTTTCCCTTGTGGCGGCGCTGGTAGCTTTGACGACATCGGCGTTTGCTCAGGTCAGCGTTTCGATTACCATCGCTCCCCCGGAGCTGCCTATTTATGAGCAGCCCGAGTGCCCGGCGCCGGGCTATATCTGGACGCCGGGCTATTGGGACTGGGCCGGGGACGGCTATTACTGGGTTCCGGGGGCGTGGGTTGAGGCTCCGGAACAGGGGCTGCTGTGGACACCGGGATATTGGGGATGGTCGGACACCGGTTATGAGTGGAACCCCGGATATTGGGGTCCGCAGGTTGGATTCTACGGCGGTGTGGACTACGGCCATGGGTATTTCGGAGACAACTACTATGGCGGGCGCTGGAACAACGGCCAGTTTCTTTACAACACGGCGTTCTCGAATGTGAACCCTACGGTGATTCGCAACGTTTACGTCAACCGCACCGTGATTGTGGACAACCGCACGGTGGTGGTGAATAACAACAATTACAACCAAGGATATGGGAACTTCAACAACCGGCGCGTGAGCTTTAATGGCGGACGTGGCGGCATTCAGGCGCGGGCCAACCAGAACCAGATGCGGGCGCGGAATGAACGGAGACATGGCCCGTCGGCGGCCCAGTTGCGGATGGCAAGCCTGGCCAAGAATGAGCCGCGAAACTATGCCAGGGTGAACCATGGAGCCCCTCCGCATGCGGCGCTGCAGCGGCCAGCGACGAGTGCTGCGGCATTTCGGCGGGCGGTTCCTGCGCGCAACGCGACCAGCACGAGGCCTGGGAATCAGCCGGCGGCGAGTCGCACGAACAGGCCGGAAGTACGACCCGGGGCGCGTCCGGAGAATCGTCCCGGGGCACAGCCGGCTCATCCGGAAGCGCGTCCAGGCGCGCGGCCCACACCCACGCCCCGGAACGAGCATCGACCTGCGGGCCAGCCGCGGACTGAGAATCACGCGAACCCAGCGGTGAGGCCGGAGAATCGGGCTCCGGGTCGTGTGACGACTCCTGCGCCGGGAGCTAGGCCGGAAAACCGGCACGAGACGCGGCCTGCGCCTCAGCCGCAACCTCATCCGGAAACGAGACCCAATGCGAGACCGGAAGCGAGGCCACAGCCGCAGCCGGAGAGTCGGCCAGAGGCGAGACCACAACCTCGTCCAGAAGCACGACCGCAGCCTCGGCCAGAGGCGAGACCACAACCTCGGCCAGAGGCGAGACCTCAACCTCGGCCAGAGGCGAGACCTCAACCTCGGCCAGAGGCGAGACCTCAACCTCGTCCTGAAGCTCGACCAGAGGCTCGGCCTCAGCAGAGGCCTGAAGCGAGGCCGCAACCCAGACCAGAAGCGCGACCGCAGCAACGGCAGGAAGCGAGGCCTCAGAGACAAGAGGCGCGGCCGGAATCCCATCCGGCTCAGAAACAAGAGCCGAAGCACGAGCAGCAGCCGCAAATTTGAGTGGTGTTTCATTGAGAGGAGCCCTTAGCCGGGCTCCTTTTTTTTATGAAATCAGGGCGTGCCGCTGAAGAGCTTTTGAATGGCGAGGGCGCAGTTGCGCATGGAGTAGCGGGTCTGGAAGGTGGCGACGGCGCGGCTGGACATTGCGGATTTTTCCTGATCGCTGAGTTCGAGCCAGCGGGTGAGGAGCGAGCGGGTTCCTTCGAGGGTGTCGGAGGCGACGAGGCCGGATTGTTCTTCCTGAATATCAGGCCAGACGTTTACCTGGTCGGAGATGAGCACGGGGCGGGCGCAGGCGAGGGCTTCGGCTACGACAACGCCGAAGTTTTCCTGATGCGAGGGCAAGACCATGGCTTCGGCGGCGCGGAGGGCTCCCCATTTTGCGCTGCCGGTGAGCAGGCCGGGCCAGTGGATGCGGCTGGCGATTCCGAGGCGCTCGGCCTGATTCCTGAGCTTGGATTGCAGGCCGGTTTGGTCGGGGCCGGCGATGACCAGGTCAACTTCAGGATGGTGCGGCGCGACGGCGGCGAAGGCTTCGACGAGCAGGTCGCAACCTTTTTTCTCGTGAATGCGCGAGAGGAAGAGCAGGAAACGGCGGTTGGCGAGTTGCGGCAGCGTGGCTTCGAACGCCTGGCGCTGCGCGGCCTCGTCCGGCGGCGGGCCGTTGGTTCCGTAAGGAACGACGAGGCTGGTCCACTTGTTTGGGCGGAAAGATTGGGGAGCCAACTCACTTTCGAGGCGGCTAGTGAAGAGGACGGCTCTGGCGTTGCGCAGGACTGGATATTGGATAGGCCAGTAGAGGCGCTTCTTGAGGTGCTTGAGCGGATAGCGGCGCTGGAACCAGGGGTCGAGCATTCCATGGGTGAAGACGGCGTAGGGCACGCGATTGCGAGCCGCGCGCGAGACGGCGAGCGCGGGATAGCTCCACATGGCGTGGGCGATGACTCCGTCGAATTGGGCGATGTTGGCGGCGAGCCATTCACGGAGTTGCGGCGAGCGTCCAAATTTGCCGCCGCTGTTGTCGAGAGCATGAACCGGGGCGGAGAAGGAGCCAAGCCAATCGGAGTGGGGCGCGTCGAGGCAGGCGATTTCGGCTTCAACACCGATGTCGGGATAGTTCTGCACAAGCTGGCGCAGGGCTTCGGCAGGGCCTCCGCTGGCCGGGGCGAGGCTGGGGATGACGTGGAGGAGCTTCATTCGCGATGGTCTGGAAGCTGATTATATAGAGGGCTCAGGGCGAAGGGCTCAGGGTCCAGCGAGTTTGCGATGGGCGGTTGCATACCAATGGTGAGTCTTTCTTTGTATACAAACATTCCCGGCGGGAGTTAGACTTTCGTTTTCTTATCCCAAACGATCAGAGGGGGCCTTGAAGATGGAGGCACGGAAGCGTCCGTTGGCGTTGTTGGCAAGCGTAATGGTGACGGCGAGCATGGTGGGAGCGGGGTTAGCTTACGGCCAGATTATGCCGGCTCCGGAGCAACAGGCGGCGAAGATGCCGCCGATTATCGTGCAGTACACGGCGAATCGCAGGAGCCTCTCGATGACCTATCCGGTAAGGGTAGGGCCGCCGCGCACGGAGCGGATGGAGAAGTTTTATAACAACGAGCTGGCGATGCTGGCGAAGATGGACTTCAAGTCACTTTCGCATGAGGACCAGGTGGATTATGTGCTGCTGAAGCACAATATCCACTCGCAACTGCACCAGATTGACCTGGAGAAGGAGCAGTTGAAGCAGATGCAGCCGCTGCTGCCGTTCGCTCCGGCGATTGAGCAGTTGATGACGGGCAAGCGGCTGATGCAGCGGCCCAATGCGCAGAAGAGCGCGGCGGCGATGGCCGATATGATGAAGCAGATTGAAGCGACGGAGAAGGAATATGCTCCGGGGCGGCATGGGGAAGCCGCGGCGAAGAAGGTTGATCCTTTTGTGGCGAACCGCGCGGTTTACGCGACGATGGAACTGCAGCGGAATTTGCACGAGTGGTTCCAGGAATATGACGGTTATGATCCCGACTTTACGTGGTGGGTGGCGCTGCCGTACCAGAACGCGAACAAGGCGCTGACGGAGTACGTCGGATTTCTAAAAGAAAAGCTGGTCGGGATTAAGGCGGGAGACAAGACGACAATTATCGGGGATCCGGTTGGACGCGATGCGCTGATGGCGGAGCTGTCGGATAACATGATCGATTACACGCCGGAGCAACTGATCGCGATTGCACAGACGGAGTACGACTGGTGCCTGAAGCAGATGCTGGAAGCTTCGCGCGAAATGGGCTACGGGGACAACTGGCATGCGGCGGTAGAGAAAGTGAAGGAAATGCACGTTCCGCCGGGTGAGCAGCCGCAGGTGATTAAGAAGCTGGTGGACGAAGGGATTGCGTTCGCGAAGGAGAAGGATTTGGTGACCATTCCGCCGATGGCCGAGGAGACGTGGCGGATGATTATGATGACGCCGCAGCGGCAGCTTGTGAATCCGTTCTTTACGGGCGGGAACGAGATCAGCGTGTCGTATCCCACGGACACTATGACGTTCGCGCAGCGGATGCAAAGCATGCGGGGCAACAGCACGCCTCTTTCCCATGCCGAGGCGTTTCACGAGATGATTCCGTGGCACTTTTTGCAGTTCTACTCGATGTCGCGGTATCGGCCTTACAGGCGCGCGTTTGAGACGCCGTTCTGGGTGGAGGGCAACGCGTTCTGGTGGGAGA
>JBOGMA010000213.1:0-4250 GCA_050746465.1 Acidobacteriaceae bacterium | reverse complement strand
ATCTATGTGTCACCAATTTATGGCAGGAATTCCGCCATTAAGCAAGCAAAATCCGTGGCTATTAAAATGATCTATCCTATTGATTACGAAAGAACATTGTCCATAAGTTATTGCTATCTATTACTTCCGTAACATCCCTCCCCGAGCCAAGTCTCAACAGCAAACGGTCTATAACAGAAATAGTGTCCCCCACAGCCACCACCAACCCGGCCTCACAAGCCGTACCCACGCCCGGCCTCGCTCCCGCGCCGCCGCCGCTTGATCGTCCAGCATCCGGCCTGTGGCCGCAGATCGTCCTGCTCGCCCGCTATCTCTCCCAAAGCGAAGTCCATACTTACGCTTTCAGCGTCGCCGCCAACGCCATCCTCTCGCTCTTCCCTTTCATCGTCCTCACCTGGACCATCGAACGCCGCCTCTTCCACTCGCCGCACATGGAAAGCATCCTGGCCGACATGCTGCGCTACTTCTTGCCCGCCCATCAGGACTTCGTCGTGCGCAACATGGCCGTCCTCGCCCACGTCCACAGCCGCGCACAGATCATCTCCATCATCACCCTCCTCATCTCCTCCACCGGAGTCTTTCTCCCGCTCGAAGTCGCCCTGAACCGCGTCTGGAAAGTCCCCGCCAACCGCTCGTATCTCCGCAACCAGCTCATCTCCATCGGCCTCGCTGTTGTCGTAGGCGTGCTGGCGCTGTTTTCCATCGCCTTCACTGCCGCGCAGAACCACGTGCTGCAAATCCTGTTTTTCGGCCGCACAGAGAACCTGGTATTCACCCTCCTCGCCGGCTCCGTCCTGCGCATCTCGGCCGCCGTCCTCAGCGTCAGCATCTTCTTTTTGGTTTATTGGATTCTCCCCAACCGCAAGCTCCCCGTCATGGCCGTGCTGCCCACCGCCATCGTCGCCGGCCTGCTCTGGGAGGGCGCAAAAACGGTTTACGTTCTCGTCCTTCCCTGGCTTAAGCTCGACTCTGCCTACGGCCCCTTCTCCGTCTCCGTCGGGCTCATGATCTGGGCCTTCCTCACCGGACTCATCCTGCTCGCCGGAGCCCAGTTCTCCGCCAATCGCCACACGCTCCGCCTCGCCCATATAGCTGAACCAAAACCGAAAGGCTGAAATAAGTAGGAGACGAAGCCCGCCACCCGGTTTTCAGCAACCCGGTTCTCAGCTATCCGCTTCACCAGCCACCCGCTTCATCAGCTAAACTCAACCCAAGTGCATGGGATACCTTCGCAACATCGAAGCCGGCGTTTTCAGGCGAGTCCGCCGTGATCCTCCTTCAGGGAAGATCCACCGCATCGCCTTCTGGCTCTTCGTCGCTTACATCGTGTTTCTGCTCCTGCAACTCCTCCCCGCACCCGCAGGAAACTTCTTCCGCGCCGTCGACGACATCACGCTGCTGGTTCTCATCGCCTTCTGCATTCCGCTTTTCTGGCGATGGCTCATGGGCCGCGTCCTCTGGAAGGTACGCAATCGACTCATCGTCACGTATCTGCTCATGGGACTCGCTCCCGTCGTGCTTTTCGTCGTGCTCGCCGCCATCCTGCTCTACGTCTTCTCCGGTCAGTTCGCCATCTTCGCTGCGAACAGCGTCATTCAGATGGAGAAGTCGCATATCGCCTCTGAAAACCGCTCCTTCGTCATCCACGCCGCGCACGTCCTGGCCGCCAATCCCAAAGCCGCGTCCGTCACGCTGCCTGATCTCGAGGACATCGCGCCATCGCACCAGCACACCGCCACCCGGTTTGCCGCTTTCAAAAACGGAGCGCCTCTGCCGCTCCAGGCGGCCGAGTTCCGGGACCACGCCATCCAGAAGGCTCCTGCCTGGGTGAACGACAGCTTCAGCGGAGTCGTCATTGATAATGGAGAACTCTATCTGCGTGCCGTCGATTCACAGCGCTCCGGCCCGAACACCATCACGACCATCACTAGCCTGCCTTTGCGCAAGGACAGTGTGGACCAGATCGCGAATGGACTCGGAGTAGTTTCTCTCAGACCGGGTCCGGGGTTCGACTACGACACCCCCGACGGACGCAAAACAAAATCTCGCGTGACTTTCGGCTCGCCCGCGAAAAACTCCGGCGCTCATATTCAATTCAACGGGAAGGATATCGATCAGGGCGCTGGCGCCTCAATTGAGGGCGGCACGTTGCCCGCGGCCCGGCATTTCTACGATATTCCTATTACGTTTTTAGCCCCGCTGGAAACACGCGATTGGCAGACGGGCAGCACCATCGCCACCCGCTTGCTGGTCACTTCGCGCCCGTCTCTCCTCTACCAACGGCTTTTCATTACCTCTCTGAACACTGGGGCCGGAGTTAGCATCGCGCTCATCAGTATCGCTGTCTTCTTTGGAGTGCTCGAGCTCTTCGCCTTCTTTCTCGCCGTCCGCCTCAACCGAACCATCACCAAATCTATCCGCGATCTCTACCACGCCACCGAAGCCATCGACCACGGTGAATTCAACCACCGCATTCAGGTCAAGCGCAACGATCAGCTCGCCGCGCTCAGCCGCTCTTTCAACACCATGACCGCCTCACTCGGCCGCCTTCTCGATGAACAGCGCGAAAAGGAGCGTCTCCAGAACGAGCTCTCCATCGCCCAGGAAGTCCAGGCCAATCTCTTCCCGCAGGCCAATGTCAGCCTGCCCATGCTCGACCTGCACGGAGCCTGCTATCCAGCCCGCTCCGTCAGCGGAGACTACTACGACTTCCTCGTCTTCGGTGAAGAAGGGCTGGGCATCGCGCTCGGCGATATCAGCGGCAAGGGAATCTCCGCAGCGCTGCTTATGGCCACGCTGCACTCCGCTGTGCGAGCCTACCGTTTCGCGGGCCAGCGCCGGACGTTGGCCGGCAATCTCGCCGGAAACGGAGGCGGCGTCTCCGTCGAAGAGCTGGGATGCGGCGAAACCGGCGAACTTTTCGAGCAACCAGCAGAAATCCTCGCCCTCCTCAACCGGCATCTCTACCGCAGCACCCAGCCGGAAAAATACGCGACCCTGTTCCTCGCTCACTACGACGGAGCCAGCCGACGTCTCATTTACTCCAACGGAGGCCAGCTTCCACCCCTCCTGCTCCGCGCCGACAATTCCGTAACCCGACTCGACTGCGGAGGAACCGTCGTCGGCCTCATGGACAACATGAGCTATGAGCAGGACATCGCGCGACTCAACCCCGGAGACATCCTCATCGCCTACAGCGACGGCGTGACAGAACCCGAAAATGAGTTCGGCGAATTCGGCGAAGACCGCCTCGTGGAAGTCGTCCGCCGCCATCGCCACCTTCCGCTCGAATCCATCTCCGAGCAGGTCATGCAATCACTCCGCAGTTGGATCGGAGGACAGGAACAGCCCGACGACATCACCCTCGTCCTCGCCCGCCAGCGTTGAAACGAAATCCTCATGAACGATGTCATCCTGAGTGGAGTTAGGCGCGGAATCGCGCCGAACGCAGTCCTTTAGCTGCTCCGCGTCCGCCGCTGGCCCAGCGCCGACCCTCGCGGATACCCAGTTGACTGCCGCACAATCAGCTTCGTCTGGATGATCGTTTCACTCGTCTTCTCCGGAGTTTCGCGAATCGCCCGCAGCATCTCAAACGCTCCCCGCGCCAGATCGTTCCGCGACATCTGCACCGTCGTCAGCGGAGGATACACAAACTCCGCCAGATGAATATCGTCAAACCCGATCACTGACATCTGCTCCGGAACACTGATGCCCGCTCGCGCCAGCACGCGCAGCACGCCGATCGCCGTCATATCGTTCGAGCACATCACCGCCGTAGGCAGCTCCCTGCCTTCCAGCAGCTTTTCCATCGCCGCCATGCCGCCTTCCAGCCTGTGGTCGCCCTCAATCATCCAGTTCTCCACCGGAGCCACTCCAATCTCTTCCAGCGACCGCAGAAAGCCCTCTTTGCGTAACTGTGACGAGCGCTGCTGCAGCGGCCCGCTTATAAAGCTGATTTCGCGGTGCCCCAATGCCGCCAGGTGCTGCACTCCCTCGCGAATACCTTTGCGATAATTCACCAGAAGGGCGCGCACCAGCGGCGCCGGCGGCGCCGTGTCCACAAATACCATCGGCACGTCCCTCGACGTCAGCTCTTCCAGCACCGGCTGCTCAATGCCGAACGTCATTACCGCTACGCCTTCCACGTTGCGCTCCAGCATTCTGCGAACGCACGTGTCAATCTGGCCCAGGTCGTAGTTCGTCGAGCCCATCAGGATCTCGTATCCGTTGTCGACTGCAATCTCCTCGAA
>JBOGMA010000212.1:0-6334 GCA_050746465.1 Acidobacteriaceae bacterium | reverse complement strand
TGCTCCAGGAAGCCATAGGCGTGAGCTTCTCCTGGCCCGTGTAGTGGTTTAGCCCGCCACCGTTTACCCCCACGCAACCGCAAAGGATCAGAGCGGAAATCCCAGAGCGGTAGTTCAGATTGTTGTGGTACCAGTGATTAACGCCCGAGCCGATGATGATGGTGCATTTACCGTTGGTCTTCTCCGCCGTAACCGCGAACTCACGCGCCAATTGAATTACGGTCTTCCGGCCGACTCCGGTGAATTTCTCCTGCCATGCCGGAGTGTAGGCGATCTCGTCATCTTCGTAGTTGGCCGGGTAATCTCCCGGAAGTCCCCGCGGGACTCCGTATTGGGCCATCAGCAGATCCAGTCCCGTGGTGACCGCAACCCGCCCGTCGACAGTTTCGACGTAGCGGACGGGCACGCTCCGCCGAAAGGTGCGCCCGCCGCCAAAATCGATAAAAGAAACTTCGAGCGTTTCCTCGCGATTATCGATCAGGCTCAGTTGAGGATCGATTTCAGAGCCGTCCTGTCCATCCTTCATCTCGAGATTCCACTGACCGTCCTGCTTCTGCCAGCGAAAGCCGATGGAGCCTTGCGGCATGCGTGCCTCGCCACTCCGGCTATCGAAAATGAGGAATTTCCAATCGCCATTATCCACATCACAGTAGCGGCTGACCCGGTTTGCGCGAACAAACCTTCCCGGGGCATAGCCATCCGCGGTTTTTTCAATCTCAATCAAAAACGGCGTATCAGAATATCGTTTGAGATAGTCAATGAAATACGGGACCTGTCGCTCCACATAGAACTCTTGGAGGATGACGTGATTGACGGCCATCCAGAATGCGCCGTCCATGCCGGCGTTGACCGGCACCCACCAGTCGGCCTGCTTGGAAACATCGCTAAAATCCGGTGACAGGACCACCAGCTTCGCACCATGATGGCGCGCCTCGATCGCGAAGTGCGCGTCCGGCGTGCGGGTCATGTTCAGATTGCTGCCGGTGACCACGATGTACTTGCTGTTGAACCAGTCCGCACTCTCGGCGACATCAGTCTTTTCACCCCAGGTCTCAGGCGAGGCAGGAGGAAAATCAGCGTACAAATCATAAAAGCTGAGCAGTACGCCGCCAAAAAGTTGCAAAAAACGGGAGCCGGCAGCGTAGCTGAGCATGGACATGGCCGGGATCGGCGAAAATCCCACTACCCGGTCGGGGCCATATTTCTTTGCGGTATAAAGCATCGACGCGACCACGATCTCCAGGCACATGTCCCAGCTCGCACGGCGGAAGCCACCTTTGCCACGCGCAGTCTGATAGTCGTGTCGCTTCTCTTCATCCTCCACAATTGACGCCCACGCCTCGACGGGATCGGCGTGTTTGGCCCGCGCGCTCTCCCAAAAATCCATGAGTACACCGCGCAGATATGGGTACTTGATTCGTAGAGGGCTGTAGACGTACCACGAAAATACGATGCCGCGCTGACACCCGCGCGGCTCATACAGCGGCAGCGCGCTTTCGAGCTTGGGGTAATCAATCGCCTGCATCTCCCAGGTAACAATCCCGTTTTTTACGTAGATATTCCACGAGCAGCCGCCGGTGCAGTTCACCCCGTGCGTGCTGCGAATCACGGTGTCATGCTGCCAGCGGTTGCGGTAGAACTCTTCCCACTGCCGCATCTTCGGGTTGACGATGTCCTTGATCCAGCTCAAGATCGCACTCCTTCCCCTCTAGCTCTGCTGACGAGGGCCTGGCGAACCGATAGTATGCGCTTTCTCCAGAAAAATGCGGTGAGCGCGACAAAAATAATGCCCAGCACGAACGCGGCGAGTATCAGAATCCCGGTAATCCGGGACGAGGGCGGCTTCACCTGGCTGGGCGCTCCCTGGAAAAACGCAACCATGTCCGCCTGTTCTTGCGGCACGAGCTGGTGATCGCGATAAATAGGAATCATGGTTGGGAAATAGAGCGTCTGCATCGCCGCTGCGGTTCCGGCAGGGCCCAACTTGGTGTAGGTTTGCGTCAGATCTGGCCCGAGCGTGCCTCCATTTGGGAATGAAAGTCCGGAAACACTATGGCAGGCGATGCAAGCCATTCCTCCATTCCGAAATGGGGTTCGTCCTGTGAAGAAATCCCGTCCGCGAGCATACGATCCCTGGCCAGCCGGTGGCGCTGGCGGCAGCTGCGGAGCCGCTTGAGTTGGCTGAGCTAAAGACATTATCGAAATCATTATTAGCACTACCAATAAGACAGGTCCGCGCCTGCAAATCATGAGCATGCGGCCATCGAGATTGAACGTGCTGTTCATTCAGCAGCTTTTCCGGAAATAACGCTTCAAATTTCTATAACGACGCTAAGGGCTTTGATCACCCCAATGATTTGCGGCCCTTTGTCGGAAGGTTTCGGCGCAATCAATCAGTTGAAGGGAATTCTTGTTTAGCTTTCTATCGGATGTCAACCCGAACCCTCATTCTTATCTCTGCTCACGCCTTGCACAATGAGCAGCCTATCACTCGGAATGTGACATGCGTAACGCACATGACAGCGCTCTCCCAGGCGAGCCATCCTATGGAATTGTCCCCAGACCGGATCCCATTTTTCGCGTTCTCCTCCTGTAGCTTTGAGCACTTCCTGTGTCCATATCCAGCCAGGGCTCACGCTGTTGACGCGAATTATCCACTTTGCGAAGTCCAACCCCCCTGCACTTTGTCAATGTGTGAACTGCGCCTTCGGCGGTATTGTAGGTCCATCGACCGGGCTGCGCGATAAAGGCGGATACACTGAACACATTCACGATGGCTCCTCCGCCGGTTTTTCGCATCGCATGCGCTGGGAGGCTGGCGAGACGAGCGTGGGCTATTGGCCCCACTTCGTACATACGATGCCAATCATCTAGACTGGCGTCGGCGCCCTTCGCGATAGATGAAAATGCATTATTTACCAGGTATGTCAGTGAGCTGCCCCCGATTTCCGCACGTCGGTTTTGCTGCTTATCTAACTTTTTTGGAGATCACCAATCATGAAACTTGCACCTATGACCATAGCCGCATTGTCGATTGCACTGTTTCTTCCCAACCTGCCGGCGCAGATGGGCGATCCGGCAAACGGGCCGACCAAAATTCCAAACGATCAGCTTGATCCAACACGGAGCATCGAGGCTCCTGTGCTGGAGTCGACCATTCATAGGCCGCTGCCGGAACAATATATCTGGACGAAGGAAGATGCGGTGCCGGAAGACCTGCTGACGTCGGACAGCTGGCGGACAGAGGGCAGCAAAGACCTGGAGCCGCACTACTTCAGGAAAACGTTCGAGGTGAGCGCGGTCCCGGCGCACGCGACGCTGTATATTGCCGGGCCGCGGTCGGCTGAAATTTATTTGAATGGGCACGAGGTTGGGCACTATCAGTTGAACCTCGATTTTCCGATGGGAATTCGCGTGTATGCGTGCGATGTAACGGCGGCACTGCAGGCGGGCAAGAATGTGCTGGCAATTGAGGCTGTACGTGGACCGAATGCAAGCAGCGGGTCGGACACCAGATTGAGCATGCAACAGACGCAGGGCCAGGTGATGGTGGTGAAGATCGTTCCGGCGGCGCGCGGCTTGGACGCGGCTCCGCTGGTGATTACGGATGATAGCTGGGAGGCGTCACTGCATGCTTCGACGGGCTGGCAGGACACAAGCTTCAACGACGCGAGCTGGGCAAATGCGGACAGCCTGGGCGGAATCGAGAGCTCGATCGAGTTCCTCCAGTGGAATGCGGATGCAGGTATGTATGACTGGCCTGGGTACGACGGCATTTCGCCATTTCTGTCGCAATATCATCTGCAGGCGATGAAGGTAGGCCATGTATATCCGAATGCGGGCGCGTTGAGCAATGTCGATGCATTGACGCAGGCTGCGCCGGGCACCGAGCTTGAAGTCAAGCTGCCGCAGACGCGCGTGGATGCATACCATGCGCCGCAAATTGTGCTCGACTTTGGGCGCGAGGTTGTAGGGCGGCTCGAACTGGTGTCGGATTCGAATGAGTCGGGCCGAGTGACGATTCAATATGGCGAATCAGCGGAAGAAGCTTTCCACCAGCCCTATTTAGGCATTGATCCAGTGTATATTGCTCCACACGCGACAGCTTATGGACCGAAGAGCGCGTTCCGCTACGCGCTGATTCGATTCACCGGCGGCAAGGACGTCCGTTACAAGGCGATTGAGCTTGCAGGGATTCAGTACCCGGTAAAGTACCGTGGATACTTTGAGTCGTCCGATGCTGCGTTAAACCAGATGTGGACGGTGGGCGCGTACACGGCGCACTTGTGCATGCAGGACGACATCTGGGACGCGCCGAAGCGCGACCGCGGGCGTTGGATGGGTGATCTGGATGTGAGCGGGCGCACGATTGAAGATGCGTTCGGCGACCGCTTCCTGATGAGTGAGACGCTGGACCGTCTGCTGGGCCAGGCACCGATTCGGCAGGACGTGAACGGCATTCCGGGCTACTCGGCATTCTGGGTGACTGGCGAGACGCACTACTACAGGCACGTGGGCTCGATGCAGCAGCTTGAGTCAGTCCATACGCGATTGGTACAACTGTTGAGCTATATGGAGAAGGAGATGGACAGCCGTCAACTGTTTGCAGACAAGAACCACGCATGGCCGTTTGTGGACTGGTCTCCGGATTTGAACGGCCTCGATCCAGAAACGTTGCGCGCGACACAGATGGAGTTTTACGCGGCGTTTCGCGACGGGACTTACCTGCTCCGGCAGCTTCACGACACGGCGAACGCAGATCGGTTCGAAAAAGAGGCAGCTGCGATGAAGGCTGCCGCGCAGCAGTATCTGCTGGACCCGTCGGGCTCGTTTGGCACACGGTGGCAAACGAATGCGTATGCGGTGCTTTCGGGCGTGGCAAATCCCGCGCAGTATGCGGCGATCTGGAAGAACTCGCTCGCGAGCGTGGGCCATGTGAAGTACAACGCGCTGATTGTGACTCCCTACTACAACTACTACGTGGTGAGCGCGATGGCAAAGATGGGGCACAGACAGGCGGCTCTGGACTGGATTCGCCAATACTGGGGAGGCATGCTGGACGAAGGCGCAACGTCGTTCTGGGAGGGCTATGACCCGGCGTGGTACAAGGGCGATGATTTCCACGCATCGCTGCAGGCGGACAACATGTCCGGCTACCGCGTGAGCCTGGCACATGGATGGTCGAGCGGCGTGACTCCGTGGCTGATGGAGCAGGTGCTGGGGATTCAGTCGACCGGGCAGGGATTCTCCTCAGTTTCGATTCGCCCTGACCTGCTCGACCTGAAGTGGGTGAAGGGAGCAGAGCCTACTCCGCGCGGCCTGCTAGGCGTGGCGATCAAAAAAGATGGGGCGGGGACGCTGACGACAATTAATCTGCCGGCGGGGACAGTGGCCAGAGTTTCTGTCCCGGTGACGTCGGCCAATGCGCAGGTGCTGTTGAACGGAAAGCCAGAGTCAGGCACACCGGAGCAAGGTGGCAAACGTGTTGCCGTGATACTTAGTCAGAAAGGGCATTATGAAATTCAAAGCCACTGAAGTATTCACTCGATTCAGAACTGACACCTAAAGTATCAGTTGAGAAATACTCATGATCCTTCTCATACTTAGGCATCCTAGCAACTCTCCGATGGCCATCGAAAATGCCCAACTGTGGAGATTATTGTGGGCGTGAAGATTAGCAATCCCGGAGTCCTTACGGACGAGCGCGGATGATCGTCTTCCCTTTGACGCGCTCGGTCGGGTTGAAGGCGGCGACGCCATCGTCGAGGGCAGCTACCTTGCCGATGTTTGTCCGCAGACGGCCATGCCGGATCCGCTGGGCTAGCTCATTCAATTGAGCGCGATGGGGCTCGACTACGAAGTCGATCGTCAGGCCACCAGCGGGCCGCGCGTCGGTCGGGCCGGCGACAGTCACCAGCGCTCCTCCGGTACGAATCACGCCTACAGACCGCTTCGCGATGTCGCCCCCGATGACATCGAACACCAGATCGACTTCGCCGAAGTCTTCCAGGGCGTCCTTATCGAGATCGACGAACTCCTGCGCACCGAAGTCGAGAGCCGCCTGACGGCCGCTAGCGTGCCCAGTGCCGATGACGTATGCGCCGGCCTCACGTGCGAGCTGGCTCGCCATCGAACCGACTACGCCGGCTGCACCGTGCACGAGGACACTCTGCCCCGCTCGAAGGCGTCCGTGCTCGAACAGCCCCTGCCACGCGGTTAGACCCGACATCACGAGGGCCGCGCCCACAGTGAAGTCAACGTCGCCCGGTAGCGGTGTGAGATTGCGTGCCGCGACGGCCACATACTCCGCCAGCGTGCCGTCGCGATACCAGTC
>JBOGMA010000211.1:0-3230 GCA_050746465.1 Acidobacteriaceae bacterium | reverse complement strand
ATTTCGTATTCCAGCGCGGCACGGATGAAGCGGAAGCTGTTGACGTTCTTCACTTCAGCCTTGGTCCCGAACTTCTCCTGCCCGCGCGGGCGCACGCTTACGTTGGCATCGCAGCGCAGGGAGCCTTCCTCCATGTTGCAGTCGCTCACTGCGGTGTAGAGCAGGATCTCCTTAAGCCGGGTGAGATATTCGTAGGCTTCGTCGGGCGTGCGGATGTCGGGTTCGCTGACGATTTCGATCAGAGGCGTGCCGCAGCGGTTCAGGTCAACGTAGGTGCGGCTGCCGGAATCCGGGAAGCCGTCGTGGAGGCTCTTGCCGGCGTCTTCTTCCATGTGCAGGCGGGTGATGCCGATGCGCTTGCGGCCTTCTGGCGTCGGGACGTCGATCCAGCCATGCTCGGCCAGGGGCTTGTCGAATTGGGAAATCTGGTAGCCCTTGGGGAGGTCGGGGTAGAAGTAGTTTTTTCTGGAAAAAATCGACCGTTGGCGGACCTCGCAATTCAATGCCATGGAGGCGAGCGTGGCGAACTCGACGGCGCGCTCGTTGAGCACGGGCAAGGCTCCTGGGAGGCCGAGGCATACGGGGCAGACGTTGGTGTTGGGAGCGGAGCCGAAGCGGTTCACGCAGCCGCAGAAAGCCTTTGTCTCCGTCAAAAGCTGCACATGGACTTCCAGCCCGATGACGGGCTCATATTTGGCAAGGATTTCAGGAGAAAGGCTCAGTGCGGTACTCATGGGTTGAGTTTAGCAGTGGATTGGAGCGGGGTCAGCTATGCGCACTAACGGCTTTGTCCGCCCTTGTCGCCGGGAGCGGGCGATTGTGGGAGATCGGCGCAGGCGCACCCCTTGCGGAACCGGTGGATTGCCGCGGCTACATATATGGCAGCAGTAATGGTTCCCCATATAAGACCCTGAGTAATGGCGTAGCGCAAAGTGTGGCCTTTGAGGTATTGGGCGCCGCCGATAACAACGAAGGCTGAGACGAATGCCAGAAGATAGCGTCGAATCCAGAATAATGGGTTCATAGACAGGAATCGGCTCCAATCCGCAAAGTGTAGCAAGTTGACTGCCCTGAAGGGTGGAAAACCTCATCTTGTTTTGAGGTATGACCAGCGCCGATTTTGATTTAGCATCTTCTGCGGCGGAAAATTTCGTTTTGTTTGTGTGTGAATGCGAATTCTTGATTTGCTTTTTGGCAAGCCGCTGGCTTCGAGCGAGGAGCGCGCGGAGGAGATAGGTTCAACCTCGGGGCTTGCGATTTTCGGTCTGGATGCCCTTAGCTCGGCGGCATACGGGCCTGAGGCGGCGCTTGTGCTCCTGATCCCGCTTGGCGTGCGGGGCATCGCCATGATCCTCCCGATGATGATTGCCATCATCGTCCTGCTTACGCTTGTTTATCTTTCCTACCGGCAAACCATAGGGGCGTACCCGAGAGGCGGCGGCTCATTCTTCGTCGCTACAGACAATCTGGGCGCTCCGGCGGGTCTGCTGGCGGCGTCGGCGCTCATGATCGACTATGTGCTGACGGTTGCTGTCAGCATTTCGGCCGGAGTTGAAGCGCTGGTTTCTGCCGCGCCCAGTCTCCAGCAGCACACCCTCGGTCTCTGTCTGGTTATCCTGTTCCTGCTCACCCTCATCAACATGCGCGGCGTGCGCGACTCGGGCGTCGCATTTCTCGTTCCTACCTATTTATTCGTCGGCACCCTGCTGGTGGTCATCGTTGTGGGCCTGGTGAAGGCTGTTTCCAGCGGTGGACATCCTCACGCGGTAGTCGCCATACCAACCCTGCCGGCGGCGACAGAAGTGGTATCGGTATGGCTGCTATTGAAAGCATTCGCCAGCGGCTGCAGCGCCATGACCGGAATTGAGGCGGTCTCCGATGGGGTGCTGGCCTTCCGCGAGCCGCGGGTGAGAAACGCGCGGCTCACGCTAACCATGATTGTGACGTTCCTGGCGACTCTGCTGATTGGCATCGCCGTTCTGTGCCATCTCTACAACGTCGGCGCCATGGTTCCCAACAGCCCGGCCTACCAGAGCGTGCTATCGCAACTGACCTTTGCAGTCCTGGGCCGCGGCTGGTTTTATTACCTGACGATGGCCTCGGTGCTGGTCGCATTGTCCCTGGCCGCCAATCCGGCGTTCGCCGACTTTCCCCGGCTCTCGAAAAACATCGCTTCGCGCAACTACCTGCCTCACGTCTTTCTGCTGCGGGGACGGCGCCTGCTCCACTCGTGGGGCATCTATGCGCTGGTTTTCCTCTCCGCCATCATTCTCATCCTGTTCGGCGGCATCACCGACCGGCTCATCCCTCTCTACGCGGTCGGCGTCTTTCTGGCCTTCACGCTGTCGCAGGCCGGGATGGTTATCCATTGGCGCAAGAACCGCACTCCCGGCTGGATTCGTCATTCGATTGTGAATGGCATTGGTGCAGTTGCCACGGGCATTACGCTGCTTGTGGTGCTGGTGGCCAAATTTGACGAGGGGGCCTGGGTAACCGTTCTCCTTATTCCATCGCTCATCATGATCATGTTTTTCGTTCGCCGACATTATGATCGAGTCGCCGTTGAAACTGCCAATCCAACGCCGCTGCGGGTTGAGAACCTGAGGCCGCCGCTGATTATTATTCCGCTGGACCGTTGGAGCCGTATTACCGAAAAAGCGCTACGTTTTGCGCTCTGTATGTCGCCGGACATTATCGCCATTCACGTCGAGAGTGCGGACAGCGACGGCAAGAGCATCTGCGCGGATTGGGAAAGCCAGATCGCGGCTCCTCTCCGCGCCGCCGGAATGAAGGTTCCCGAGCTGGTCAACTTGCATTCGCCGTACCGCTTTATTCTGTCCCCGGTGATGGATTTTGTGCTGGAGAAGGAGCGGACGCTGGAGAACCGGCAGATTGCCGTGCTGGTTCCGGAACTGGTGGTTCGCCACTGGTGGGAAAACCTGCTGCATAATCAGCGGGCGAACCTGCTCAAGCTTCTGCTGCTGCTCAAGGGAAACCAGCGTATTCTCGTCATCAATATCCCGTGGTATTTGCAGCGGGGTCAATAGCCAATAGTGATGGGAGATTGCGGAGTGCCATCGCCTGCCGCTGACGTTCTTGGAAAGATCGGATTGCCGGCTCCGGTGGCGGAGCTTGCCTCGCGCAGTTGGGACGCAATCATCATTGGCGCGGGACACAACGGGCTCGCCTGCGCCGCTTATCTCGCGCGGGGCGGCTTGCGAGTCCTGGTC
>JBOGMA010000210.1:0-3931 GCA_050746465.1 Acidobacteriaceae bacterium | reverse complement strand
GTTGTAGACCATGAGGCGGGTGGCTTCGATTTCGGTGGCCATTTCGGCAAGGGCGAACTGGATGGCCTGGAACTCGGCGATGGGTTTTCCGAACTGCTTGCGCTCGAGGGCGTACCGTGCGGCGGCGTTCCATGCGCCCTGGGCGAGGCCGAGCATTTGGGCTCCGATTCCGATGCGGCCCTCGTTCAGGGTTTCAATCGCGATCTTGTAGCCTTTGCCGGGTTCGCCGAGGACGTTGTCGGCTGGGACGCGGCAGTCTTCGAGGATCAGCTCACAGGTGGAGGAGGCTCGGATGCCGAGCTTGTCTTCCTTCTTGCCGACGGTGAAGCCGGGGAAGTCCTTTTCGACGATGAAGGCGGTTATGCCCTTGTAGCCGGCGGCAGGATCAAGGGTGGCGAAGACGATGAAGATGCCGGATTCGCGGGCGTTGGTGATCCAGAGCTTCTGGCCGTTCAGGACGTATTCGCCGCCGCGCTTCTCGGCGCGGGTCTGCAGGGCGAAGGCGTCGGAGCCGGAGCCGGCTTCGCTGAGGGCGTAAGCGGCGACGGTATCGGCGGCCATCCGCGGGAGGTATTTGGACTTCTGGGCGTCGGTGCCCCAGCGGAGGAGGGCGTTGACGCAGAGCGTGTTCTGGACATCGACCAGCACGCCGACGGAGGGATCGACGGCGGAGATTTCCTCGACGGCGAGAATGGCTTCAAAGAAGGTGCCGCCGGAGCCGCCGTGGCTGGGGGGAATGTCGATGCCCATGAGGCCGAGGCTGAAGAGCTGCGGCAGCAGGTCCGGGGCGAAGTGCTGCTCCTCGTCCATCTGGCGGACGAGGGGCCCGATGGTTTCGCGGGCAAAGTCGCGGACGGTGGAACGGAAGAGCTGCTCGTCCTCACTGAGGCGGGTCAATGGTATATGTTCGTCGGATGGCATTGAATTCCTCTATTTTCGCAACCGAGAATTTTACGGCAATTTTGTAAGTATTAGATTGCGTGGAGGTTCTGAAAAGGCAGTTTTCGGATTTGCTTGATTTTAGAGGACTCGCGGCTATGAGATTGAAGACAATAGCCTTGCTCAATCGGTAATCTGATGGGAAAAAGGAGCCGATCTTCACGATGAAAATTTTCTCCCCTTTTCCTTTCTTTTCTTTAGTTTAGGAGTGATTGCGAGCTGTAAGTCAGCCTATATCAACGGGTTGCGCGTAAGTCAGCCTATATCAACGGGTTGCGCGTAAGTCAGCCTCTTTCTATGAGTTGCGGTGTGGCGGCCGGCGCCTCATTTTCCCCAGAAGCGACGAGTGCAGCAGATTGAATCCCAAAGCCGCTTGATCATCCTTTCCGAAATTGAGCATGAAAAAGCCGCCTCAGCGGGCGGCCTTGTTCTACCTTCTAATTCCATTATAACAGTTTGGGAAAATTCAATGACATACCACGAGGCCACTTGGGAAAAAATCTAATGCTCAGGGAGGACGATATCGGGGGATGGATGACTTGCTTTTTCCGGAGATGAAGGAGGTGCCTGCCGGGTTTCGGTATCGAGAGAATTTTTTGAATAATTTCCCGGTTTCGGGGGGCTTCCGGGGCGGTTCTGCCCAGTTTCGGGGGGCTTCCGGGGCGGTTCTGCCCAAAAAGGTAACCTGACTTCTGTTGCGAAAAAAACTTTTCAGGATAGAATTGACCCAACTCAATACCCAGGGACCCATTCTTCCCGGCTGAAAGGCCTTTTCAACCTTGCCAAAGCAGTCCAATCCATCCATCCAAGATCGAGTGCTGAAAGTTATTGCGACGTCCAAGCACATTCCACTCGAAAGCGTTCAGCTAGACAGCAGCTTCGAATCTCTCGCAATTGATTCGCTTGACCGCCTCAACATCCTCTTTGACCTGGAAAGCGAATTCGACATCGAGATCAACGACGAGGAAGCGAAGGAAGTAAAAAATATTCGCGAGATGATTGAAGGCGTCACCAAGCTCGTGGATGCGAAAAACGCGTCCGCGCCGGCTGAATAGACCATGCGCCGCGTCGTCATTACGGGAATGGGAGTCGTGAGCCCGCTGGGGCTTAATGTCAGCAGCTTCTGGCAGAGCCTAGTGGCCGGGCGATCAGGCATTGCGGAGATCGAAAGCATCGATCCTGTGCAGATCCGCTTCAAGTATGGGGCGGAAATCAAGAATTTTGTTTCCGAAGATCATCTGGATGCAAAAGACGCGTCTTTCATGGCGCGGTTCACGCAATTCGCTGTCATCGCGGCTGAGCAAGCAGTAGCCGCTGCGGGAGTCGAATGGACGGGGGCACTGCGCGAAACCGCGGCTGTGGTTACGGGGTCATGCCTGGGAGGCAGGCCGATTGAGGAGGCCGGCTACTGGGAGCTCTTTCACAACGGCAGGAGCCGGGTGCAGCCGCTCACAATTCCGCTGAGCATGAACAATGCGGGGGCCAGCCACATCTGCATGCGATTCGGCGTTCAGGGCCCCGCGTTTACGGTCTCGACCGCCTGCTCTTCTTCCACGCACGCGATCGGTCAGGCGTTCCACATGGTTCGCTCGGGTGCGGCTCCGATGGCCATTGCTGGCGGCAGCGAAGCGCCATTTTTCCTGGGAAACCTGAAGGCCTGGGAGGCGATGCGGGTGATCAGCAAGGATACCTGCAGGCCATTCTCAAAAGAGCGCAGCGGGATGGTACTGGGCGAAGGGGCCGCCATGCTGGTGCTCGAACCGCTTGATACCGCACTGGCGCGCGGGGCGCAGCCGCTGGCTGAGATTGTCGGCTTTGGAATGTCGGCCGACGCCGGGCACATTACGCAGCCGGTTGTCACGGGCCCTGCTCACGCCATGCGCAATGCATTACGCGACGCCGGACTGGCTCCGGAGAAGATCGGCTACATCAACGCTCACGGAACGGCAACGGAAGCGAATGATCGTACGGAAGCCGCGGCGATTCGATGCGTATTCGATGGCCATGCGGACAGGCTCGCGATCAGTTCAACCAAATCCATGCATGGGCATGCGTTGGGCGCGTCCGGCGCGCTGGAGGCGGTTGCCAGCATTCTTGCGCTGAAACACGGCATTCTCCCTGCGACTGCGAATTTTCTTAGTCCTGATCCCGCGTGCGACCTGGATGTGATTCCCAATCAGGCGCGCGAGGCGCAGGTTGAGGCCTGCCTTTCGAACTCGTTCGCCTTCGGCGGACTGAACGCAGTGCTCGCGTTCAAGACTCTTCCCTAGGGTCTGCTGGTCGCGCTCTTCAGCCAATAGACAGAGCGTGCGATACCTTCGCCCATCGAAACTTTAGGAGCGAAATCCAGTTCCGCGCGTGCCTTGTCAGCAGGAAATTCCTGATCGCGGCCCAGCAGAAAGACCGCGTGCCGGGTCAGCGGCGGGCGTCCGGGCATTGGCAGGTAGCGAAACGGCGTTTCCATCGTGCGCGCAATTCCTAATGCGGTTCGGAACGGCAAATCAATCCATGGAAGTTTACAGCCTAACCCGCAGGCTAATGCGCTGACGTATTCCTTCCAGGTAGTTCCGCTTCCGTCAGAGAGGTTATAGGCCCGGCCTTCGGCAGCCGGACTCCGGGACGCGGCGATGATCGCATCCACCGCGTCATCGACATAAAGCAATCCGGCAGTGGCACGGCCTCCGTCAATGGAGATCATCTGTCGCTTGCGCAGCAACGCCGCAATGTCAGACACAAATGCCTTTCCGCGAGGTCCGTAGATCGTAGCGGGCCGGACAATGGTGACGGGCAGACCATTCTGCTGCGCTTCCCACACCGCTTTTTCCGCAAGGATTTTGGTCTGGTTATACGGCATACCTGCATCCTTCAGCGCGCCTGTTTCAGCGCATGGGACTGACGGATAGCCATAAACATCCGTCGTGCTGACGTGAACGAATCGCCGCAGCCGGGTTGCGTGCCGCGCAACATCGAGCAGCATCCGGGTTCCGCGCAC
>JBOGMA010000209.1:0-5369 GCA_050746465.1 Acidobacteriaceae bacterium | reverse complement strand
GGACACGAGTATGACGCTGCAGACAGAGGCGCGGGTATTGCAGTCGAGCACGCTGGCGCTGCGGGTGATCAAGGATTTGAAGCTGGAGGAGACGGCAGATTATTTTGCGCCGGGGAAGCGCGGGATTCGAGAGCGATTGTTGTTCTGGAGAAAACCGCTGGAGCCGCTGAGCGTGCCGCTGGATGAGGCTCCGAGGCGGCGTTATGCGGCGCTGAAAATATTCTCGCGTCATTTGAAGGTTTCGCCGGTTACCGGGACTCGGCTGATCGATGTGAGCTATTCGAGTTCGGATCCAAAGACGGCATCGGCGGTGGTGAATGAGCTGATGGCGGCATTGCAGAAATATACGTTCGAGTCACGATTTCAGGCGACGGCGCAGGCCTCCGATTGGCTGTCCGGACAGTTGGCGGGACTGAAGAAACAGACGGAGGAGTTGCAGGACACCGCAAATCAACTGGAGCAGGGGACAGGAATCTATGGCGACGATGCGTCGCACAATCTGGTGCTGGCGCGGCTGGATGGGCTGAACACTGCGCTGGCTGCGGCGGAGTCGAACCGGATGCTGAAGCAGGCGGTGTGGGAAGTTGCGAAGAGCGGGGATCCGGAATTGATTTCCGGGCTGGCGGGAAACTCCGCGGCCGGTGCGAGCACGTCGGTGATGAATTCGCTGACGCTGTTGCAGACGCTGCGTGCAAAGGAAGCGGGCGTTAAGGCGCAGATTGATGAAGACACGGCGCGCTATGGGAGCGCGTTTCCGGAGATGAAAGAGCTGCGGGGCGAGCTGAAGGGAATCGATAAGTCGATTCAGGCGGAGATAGGGCGCATTGGCGCGCGGGCACATACGGACTACGAAATTGCGCAACAGGCTGAGGACGCGGCGCGTGCTTCTTTTGAAAAACAGAAGGAGATTGCGACTGAGACCAACGACCGCACGGTGAACTACGAACTGGCGAAGCAGGAGGCCGACCAGAGCCGCAGCTTGTACAGCGGACTGCTGGGAAAGCTGCGAGAAGCCGGGGTGCTGGAGGGTTTGCAGGCCACGAACCTGGCAGTGGTGACGCCGGGAACGGCTCCGCCGGTGGGTCATCCACAAAGCCCGAATGTGCCGTTGTGTTTTGCGGCGGCGCTGGCGGGAGGGCTGTTTCTGGGCTGCGCGGGTGCGCTGGTTCGGGAGGCCATGGATTCAAGGGTGCGGTCTGTGGAGGAACTGGAGCAGACGCTGGGGGTTTCGCTGGCGGGGGTGGTTCCAGAGAACAAAAAAAGACGCCGGTTTGGCCGCGAACGAAGAAGCAGAAATTCGATACTTGCTCGCGAAGTGCTCGAGTTGCAGCAATCGCTGGCGCTGCCTCGCCGTGGCGAAACATCGCAGGCGATATTGATCACGAGCGCTGTTCCGGGCGATGGGAAGACCAGGATGGCTGTGTCTCTGGCAGGAGCGCTCGCACATTCCGGAGCGCGGGTTCTGTTGGTAGATGCGGACTTGCTGTGCCCTTCTCTGCATACGCTGTTTGGGAAAGAGGTTTCTGGCGGGCTGGCTGAGGCGCTGGCTAGCGGCAAGCCCGTAGAAGCTCAAATGCAATCGGTGAGATTTTCGATTATCTGCGCGGGCGATGCGGGGGAGAACTCCACCGCGTTGCTGGCTTCGGCTCGAATGGATGAACTGGTGGCGCAGTGGCGGAGCGCGTATGACTTTGTGTTGCTGGACAGCGCGCCGGTGCTGGCGGTTCCAGACTCTGCGTCGCTGGCTCGGTTCTGCGACCGGACTCTGCTGGTGGTTCGGTATGGATCGACGACCATGCAGGCGGCGCAGCGGAGCTATGGGATGATTCGGCGGAATTTGCGGGAGCACGCGGAGTTGGAAGTGGTTATGAATGGGGTTCCGGAGAAGTCGCCGGACTACTTTGCTTACTACGGGTACAAGGGCTCGGAGTATGCGCGGAGGGAGCAGTGATGGAAAAACAGGGCTCAGGGCTCAGGGCGCAGGGCTCAGGAGAGGGACCAGGGACCAGGGATCAGGGACCAGGAAAGCGGTCAGCGATCAGCGGTCAGCGTTCAGGTGTCGCGTTCGGCGGAAGGGGAAGTCACAACATAGGACTGAGGGGACACAGGGGATGCCGGATTGCTGTTTTGGCTGTGGCGGCATATCTCTTGTGTGGAGTGTTGGCTTCGGCGCAAAGATTTGAGCCAAAGGCGCTGGCTCCGGTAAATAATGCGCCGGTGGTGGGGCCGCTCACGGCGCATGCGGTGAAGGCTTCGTCGAAAGAGAGTCTGTTGATTGGGCCGGGAGATTTGCTGCACATCACCGTGATGCGCGAGCCGGAATTGGAGCAGCGGGTGCGGGTTCTGGATTCGGGCGATGTGAATCTGCCGTTGATTGGTGATGTTCATGTGGCGGAAGTTGATCCGGCGGGGGCGTCGGCTTTGATTGCGGCGAAGTATCTCGCTGGGGATTACCTGAAGGATCCGAACGTTTCTGTTTTCGTCGAGGAGTATGCGACGCAGCCGGTGTCGGTCCTTGGGCAGGTGGAGAAGCCGGGGACTTATAAGATCACGACGCCGCGAACGCTGCTGGATTTGCTGGCGATGGCGGGCGGGCTCACTCCGCTTGCTGATCGGCACATCATGATTGAACGCGCGCCGGGTGTGAAGCAGCGGGAAGAGAGGGTGTTTGTGTCGAACCACTCGGATGACGCGCTGATGGCGAACGTAACGATTGACCCGGGGGACACGATTCTGGTTCCGAAGACGGGGATTGTGTATGTCCTGGGCGATGTGGGCAGGCCGGGCGGGTATCCGATGGAGAACGAGTCTCGCATGACGGTGCTGCAGGCCATTGCGCTGGCGGCGGGAGTGAATCGGACGGCGAATGAAAAGCAGGCGCGGGTGATTCATAACGTGAATGGGGAAATTGATGAGGAGCCGCTGGCGCTGCGGAAGATCGAGAAGGGCGAGGCTCCGGATGAGTTGTTGCAGCCGAACGATGTGATCTACATTCCGTTCAGTCTTGCCAAGAATATTGTGTTGGGGACGAGCGCGATTATGGCGTCGGCCAGCTCGGCCCTGATTTACGCAGGACGCTGAGTGGGGGGGCGTCGGCTGGAGTTGCAGGCGAACGCAGAGGAGTTAGTCTGCGCGGCGATTCTTGCGTTTTTTGCGGTGCAGGGTGCGGTTCCGTTTATTGCTCCGAATCAGGCGCTGGAGGCGACCCGCGAGCCGGCTACGCGGTTGATGGTTTATGGCGGCATCGGGTCGCAGCTTTTGGTGTATGGCGCGATTGGGTTTCTGCTGCTGAGGCAGGCGGGGCGCGTGTTCCGGTGGCTGCGGGCTATGCAGTGGGCGTTGCTGCTGGCGGCTCTGGTGGTGGCTTCGGCGGTGTGGTCGCAGTTTCCGCTGTATACGATGCGACGGTCTGTGGCGTTTGCGCTGGCGGGGGTTTTCGGACTGTATCTGGCGATGCGGTTTCCGGTGCGTCGGCAACTCGCGATTCTGCGGATCGCGATGGTGGCGCTGGCGGCGGGGACGGTGGTGATGGCGCTGGGATTTCCGCATCTGGGGCTGGATGCTTCGGCGGGACACCATGCGGACTGGCAGGGCGTGTTCACTCAGAAGAACGCGTGCGGGCGCATGATGGTGCTGGCGACGGCGGTTCTGCTCGCGGATGGGACACTCTCGTGGCAGCGCGTGGCGAGCGGGTTGCTGTTTCTGCTGGTGATGTACATGAGCGGGTCGCGGTCGGCCTGGCTGGTTGAGGCGGCGCTGCTGGCGCTTTGGGGCGCGTTGATGCTGGCAAAGCGTTTGGAGATGCGGGCTCGGGTGCTGGCGGCTCTGGCGGGGTTCTGGATGGTTGCGGCTTCGGCGGTTGCGGCCTATATGTGGTTGCCGGATCTGCTGGCGTGGATGGGGCGCGACGCGACTCTCTCGGGACGGACGCTGATCTGGAAGCAGACTTGGATTTTCGTGATGCAGCGGCCGTTGCTGGGTTGGGGATATGACGCGTTCTGGCGCGGGATTCAGGGGGAGGCGTTTCGGGTGGTGGCGGCGGTTCACTTTATGGTGTTCCATGCGCACAACGGGTTTCTGGAAATATGGCTGGAACTGGGAGCGGCAGGGCTGGCGTTATTCGGGTTGAGTTATCTGCGGGCGTGGCGGAGGGTGTGGGCGTACATCCGCAGTGGGCAGGTGGATCGCGTGATGTGGATGGTGTTTGTGCTGGCGCTGATCCTGCTTTATGACCTCGATGAGAATTCGCTGCTGATTTACAACGGGCTGTTCTGGCCGCTGTATGTGGCGGCGCTGGCGAATGTGGAGTTTCTGGCGGTGGAGGACGGGCTGGACGAGCGGCTTGCGGAAAGGAGTGCGCTTGAGGCGTGTGCTGCTGTTTCGAAGTGAACTTTTGCCGGTGTCGGAGACGTTCATTGCTGCTCAGGCGGGAGTGATGCGGCGGTATGAGCCGTGGTTCGCCGGACTGAAGCGGGTTGCGGACGGGCTGGCTCTGGATGAGGCGCGGGTGATTGCGTCGGCGGAGGCGAACTCGCTGAGAGCGAAAGTTGCGCGCCGGGTGTATTTGCAAACTGGGTTTGCGCCAGGGTTTCTGCGGCGGGTGGAGGCGGTTGGGGCGGAGTTGATCCATGCTCACTTTGCCGTGGACGCTTGCGCGGCGCTGGCGGTGCGGCGGCGGCTGAAGGTTCCGATGGTGGTGACGCTGCATGGGTATGACGTGACGAGCGAGGATGCGGCGTTGCGTGAGACGAGCGCTGGCAGGGCATATCTGCGCGGCAGGCGCGAGTTGTGGGACGAGGCCCAGGTGTTTGTGTGCGTGTCGGAATGGATTCGGAAGAAGGCGCTGGAGCGTGGGTTTCCGGAAGAGAAGCTGTGGGTACATCCGATCGGGATTGATGTGGCGGCGTTTCGTCCGAAGGAGGGGGTGAAGGAGCCTCTGGTGCTGTTCGTCGGGCGATTGGTGGAGAAGAAAGGATGTTGTTATTTGCTGCAGGCCATGCGAAGGGTGGAGGAGCAGATGCCGGAGGCCCGTTTGGTTGTAGTGGGAGATGGGCCACTGCGTCGGTCATTGGAGATAGAGGCGCGCGGCCTGCGGCGGTGCTGTTTTGTGGGCGCGGCTGGGGCGGATGACGTTCGGGAGTGGATGCGGAGGGCCGCGGTGGTGGCGGTTCCGAGCGTGGTGGCGGCGAACGGTGATACGGAAGGGATGTGCCTGGTTGTGCTGGAGGCGCAGGCGATGGGGGTTCCGGTGGTGGCGTTTCGCGGGCCGGGGATTGAGGTGCTGGACGGCGAGACAGGGCTGCTGGTTGGCGAGCGAGATGCGGGCGCGTTAGCGGAGGCGTTGGTGTCGCTGTTGCGGTTTGAATCAG
>JBOGMA010000208.1:0-4096 GCA_050746465.1 Acidobacteriaceae bacterium | reverse complement strand
ATACAAGTTCACATTTTCCTGGTCGATCTGCGGAGCCAGTGTCGGCGGCGGATCCTTCAGCGTAGGATCGCCAACCCGAGCAGCCCGAATCGTCGACGGGCCCTGCTTGATCATCAGCAGCGCGCGGTCCTTCAGCCTCACATTCATGCGGCTGCCTTCCTCCGCCTCGCTCTCCGCAATCTCCTGCTGCGTCGGTTCCGGAATGTCCCGCCCCATGGCCAGCAACCGGTCCTTCGCGTCCTCCACGTGCGGAGCCATCGGATAGTGCAACACCACGCGGTCCCACGCCGCCGCCGCGCGATCGTCATAAATCTTCACAATCTGGGCCTTGGTCTTTGCCGGCAGCCGGAGATGAGTCGCGATCGCCGCTTCCGTCGCATAAGCGTCACCCAGCGTAATCAGCGTCTGGTCCGCCTTGCTGAACAGCGGATACGCGTCCGCCACGGTCTGCAACCGGGCAATCGCTCCCGCCCAGTTCTCGCGCCCCGCATAAAACTCGCCAATCTCAAATTCCCGCTGCGCCAGAACCTCCTGCACTTCCCTCAGCCGCTGCTTGGCCCGCGGAACCAGCGGCGAGTCCGGAAACTCCTGCAGCATCGTCCGGTATTGCTGCTCCGCCTGCTCCGCGTTCGCAGGGTCGCGGTCCGGCTTCTGCATTTGCTGGAAGTAAATGTCCCCCACCTTCATCTGCGCTTCCGCAGCTTCCGGCGTATTCGGGAAGAAGGTAATGAAATCCTTGTACTCGTTCTCGGCCTGCGTCAGCGCCGCCGATCCGCCCTCCCGATACCAGGTGTCGCCAATCGCCAACTTCGCCCGCATCGCGTACTCGGTCTCGGGATACGTGTTCAGCAGCGTCTGCAGGTCCAGCCGAGCCACGTCGTAGCGGCCCTTCTTCAGCGCGTGCATCGCCTTATCAAACAGCACCTTGTCCGGCTGCTGCGAATTCACGTTCGCCAGCGGATTCTTGCTCAGGTCGAAGTCTTTCTTCTTCTTTTTCGCAAACGCCGGCGGCAGCATGGCCACGCAAATCCCGGCTATCACTATCTGGGTAACAACTCGATTCATAAAACCTCAACGTGACAGGCTTGCTGCTCTCTTGTGCGGCGAATGGCCCCTGTCCCGGCCTCCGCCTTTCACTTTCGATCGTTCCGCCTTCCGCGCCGCATTCAGCAGCGCGCGGGCATCTTCCTCCGGCTTGCCTTCTCCAAACACGGCATTGCCGGCCACCAGCAGCTCGGCTCCCGCTTCCACAATCTGGGCAATGGTATCGTGAGCCACTCCGCCGTCAACTTCAATCCTATAACTCAAACCCAGTTCCTGGCGAAGTTCCCTCAGCCGCCGCAACTTCTTCAGCGAATACGGGATAAAGCTCTGTCCGCCAAATCCAGGGTTCACGCTCATCACCAGAACATGATGAACCATCCCCAGCACCGGAATCAGCAGGTCCACCTCGGTTGCAGGATTAATGACTACTCCAGGCTGCATCCCATGCTGCGCAATCAGTTGCAGCGACCGGTGCAGATGCCTGCAAGCCTCATAATGCACGCTCATCCAGTTCGCGCCCGCCTCGGCAAACGGCTGCACAAACTCATCCGGATTCTCAATCATCATGTGGCAGTCGAGCGGCAAATCCGTCGCCCGCCGCAGCGACTTTACCACCGGAGGCCCCAGCGTCAGGTTGGGAACAAAATGCCCATCCATCACATCCACATGGATCACACTCCCACCCCCGCGCTCCGCGGCGCGAACCTCCTCACCCAAACGGGCAAAATCGGCGGAAAGTATCGATGGAAGCAGCTCGACCAAGATAGGTTCAGTCTACCAGCCGAATCGCGCTTCCAGCGAGGGTCGGGAGTGTCCCGTGCCACTCACCGCTGACCGCGATTCCAGAAAAGCAACCATCGCCCCGCATCCGCCTCTCTAAACATGCGGAAAGTAGTTACCCGCACCCGTCCTGATAAGCCTGCCCGGGTCCGTTTCTTCTGCATCCGCTCTTTCTCGGGAGGTTTCCTTTGAAGTTAGGCCATAGTTTCATCCTGTCTCTTTGCGCTTCCGTTGTCTTCAGTCTTTCCGGAGCCGCGGCCGCCGCGCAAACCCCATCCACCGGCAGCACCGTCGCATACGTCTATGTCGCCAATTCCGCCGGCGGCAACACCACCGAAATCTCAGCGTTCGCAGCGAACGCCGTGGGCCGCCTCAAGCCCATCCCAGGCTCTCCATTTATGGAGCAAGCCGGCTACATGGTGGCAAATGGCAAATACCTGATGGCGGTCTCCGGCAGCAAGATCAATTCCTATCGGATCGGAAGCAACGGCTCACTGAGCTTCGCCGTAGGCACCAACTATCAGCAGGTGCAGCCTGGCTGCGGCTTCGCAAATCAACTCGTCTTCGACCACACCGGCAAGTCACTGTATGTCACTGAGTATGACGCCGACTGCTCGAACAACGCCCTAACCAACTGGGCCGTCGATTCCCAAACCGGGGCGCTCGATTATCTCGGCCTCACCGACACCGGCAACTGGAACATCAACGCCGCCTACTTCATCCACAACAATAAGTACGCCTACACCGCCTACAACGACGCCTGCATGTACTACAGCATGAACGGATTCAAGCGTGCCGCGAACGGAAAGCTCACTGAGTTCACTCCCGCGATGAACTCGCCCAAACCTCCGGCAAATATCCGCGCCTACATCCCATACCTCGGTGCCGCCGACACCACCAACCACGTAGCCTTCGCGGAAATTCCCGCCAACCCGCCCGGATGCGCCTCCGCGCCCGTGCAGCTTGCCACCTATACCGTGAAACCGAACGGCTCGCTCAGCACAACCAGTTCCTTCGCAAACATGCCCACTACCGCCATCCGCAACCTGTATGACATGAAGATGTCACCCTCGGGCAAACTGCTGGCCGTCGCCGGGCAGGAAGGTCTGCAGGTCTTCCACTTCAACGGAGCCGCGCCCATCAAGCACTACACCGGCCTGCTGACCACGGACCCCATCAACCAAATGTTCTGGGACAACGCCAACCACCTCTACGCCATCACCGGCGTCTTCAACAGCAAGGTGAATCACCTGCACGTCTTCACCATCACCCCCACGGGATTCCGCGAGACTCCAGGCTCGCCCTACACCATCAGCGGACCCCAATACCTCATCGTTCAACCTGTATCCCACTAGGGCAGAATCCCACTAGGGCAGAATCAATCTAGAGCAGAATCAATCTAGAGCAGAATCAACACAAATTGTCATCCCGACCGGAGCGAACGCAGTGAGCGGAGCGGAGGGACCTGCACTTTTCACGGCGATGCCTCACACAAGCGATTTTGCATGTGTGGGGAACACTCGGCTCTATTGCCGATTGCTTATTGCCTGTTGTCTACTCCCTGAGCCCTACTCCCTGAGCCCTGAGCCCTGAACGCTGATCGCCGGCTTTCCTCACCGCCTCCGCCACCGCCTTCTCCGCCCGCTTCTGCCTCGCCTCGGGACTCTGGTAATAAAAAATCCCCAGCAAGTGTCCGCGCCGCTGTACCGGAGTCATCGCCTTCCACCCCTCAGCCGCCTTCGGATGCCGCCGGAACGCCACCTGAAGAATCGGAGGCAGATCCCGCTCGCCTTCCATCGCCAGCATCATGCGCTCCACTTCCTGCTCGGCCCGCCGCACCCGCGCCGCCTCGCTTTTCGGAGTCCGCACCGCATCTTCCATATACTTCCGCATCGAGTAGCTCATCCCCTCGAACCACTTCTTTACCGCGCGGTCCTGCTTCAGCAGCTTTTCCAGTTCCGGAGGAGTCGCCGACACCCGCTCCTCCAAATCCGGCTCCAAAACAACATCGGCGAGGCCGCCTGTGCGAACCCCGCCGCCCTTCTGCATCTGCTTGTTCACCAGCAGCACATGGCCGCCCTGCGCGGAGCCGAAAAGGGAAGTGCGAAACGCAAACCCGTTGATCGTCCCCTTCACCTTCATGCCGTTCCGCTTCGGCCACGCCTTCGCCGCGTCAAACGGAACCTTCACCACCACCCACTTCAGCCCCGTCCCATCCGGCTGCAACACCCCACGAAATTTCTTCTGCACACCCACCGCAGCAGTGTAACGA
>JBOGMA010000207.1:0-5245 GCA_050746465.1 Acidobacteriaceae bacterium | reverse complement strand
GCGCTGACCTATTCGCCGATACTGTTGGCGGGGCTCTTCCTCGGCGGGATTGATTGGAAGAAGTTCGCGATTCTTATCTGCGGCGGGATCTTACTGGCGGGGATCGCGTTTTCGAGCAGCAGGATCCTGAAGCCTTATCAGAAGGCGCGGCTGACGAGCTTTATGAATCCGGGCGCGGATCCGAAGGGAAGCGGATACCAGATTCTGCAGTCGAAGATTGCAGTGGGAGACGGAGGGGTCTTCGGGCGCGGAACCACCAAAGGGACGCAGACGCAGGGCGATTTTCTGCCGATTCCGTACACCGACTTTATCTTTGCGGCGTTTGCGGAGGAGCATGGGTTTATCGGCGCGGTGATCGTGCTGCTGATATACTTTTTGATATTGATGCGTTTGATTCAAAACGCTCAAACAGCCTCGGACCTGTCAGGAACATTCCTGGTGATGGGCGTGGTAGCCGTGCTGATTTTTCAGATCGCGGTGAACGTCGGAATGGTCATAGGGCTGATGCCGGTCACCGGGATACCCCTCCCGCTTATGAGCTATGGAGGCTCCTCGGTGCTGTTCACGTTTCTGGCTCTGGGCATGGTGATGAATGTGCGGATGAACCGTTTCGTGAACTAAGTCCCCGGCGCAAACGATTTGGAAAGACGCCCGCATAAGCGGGTGAGCAAGACCAGGTTTCTGGAAAATTAACTTTAGCCGGCCAAGACGGATTACCGGGGCCGGACAGGATTGACGCAATGAACGTGCGAGGAAGGGAAACGGCCCCGCCGGAGAGTCCGGCTGAAGTGGTCACAAGTTCCTTGCACGGGGATGTTTCCCTAAGGACAATTGGTTTCTCAAGTGGGCCTCCGCCGGGTGATCGGCGCGAGCGCGAATCATTTCCCCCGAAAAGAATCTCAGTCTGCACGGCCATCCCATCGCCATACTCAATCCTCTCCGGTGTTCCGCTCTAATCTGTCTCGACCGTAGGCCCGGGTAAATCCCGGGCGGGAAAGAGACAGCATGTCAAAGGAAATTTGCGTATCAACTACGCCGCATGAGACGCGGCTGGCGATTTTGGAAGACGACGAACTCGCCGAAATCTACTACGAACGCGAGAATGAATACACGCTCGCGGGTTCCATTTACAAGGGGCGCGTGACGCGCGTTCTGCCCGGAATGCAGTCGGCCTTTGTCGATATTGGGCTGGAGCGGGACGCGTTCCTGTACGTAACGGACTTCCTGGAAGAGCAGGAAGACAGCGAAGAATTTGAGCGGACCTCTCTGGATGGCGGACAGCAACGCGGCGAGGGTGGACGTAATCGACAGGCTCAGGCCGAACCGAAGAGCACAGCGGCCACCGCAGGGGAAGAAGCCGCTGAAGGCGAATCGCCTGAGGGAACACGCCGTTGGCGGGGACGCCGCGGACGGGGTCGCGGAATGCGGCAGCGCGGGCGCGAACAGCAGGGACACGAAAATCAGTCAGAGGATCGGGTTCAGGACCAGCCGGTCGAGGCCGGCTCGGAAGACGTTCGCTATGACGCGCCGGCGCCATCGGGGGCTTATGCGGCGGACAACGGGGTTTATGAATCCGAAGCGGCGTTCGAGCACCAACCCGCGTCAGCGCCAGCGGGAGGCGGACGCATTCTGCTTCCTGGGGAGTCGCTGTCGAAGTATGGCGCTAAACCGGAGGCTGCGGAATCGGCCAAGGCACAGGCGGCACAGGCTTCGGCATTCAAGCCTAACTACACCGCTCCCAAGCCTTCGACGCTGATTGATGCGCCGATCACCTGGGACGGCAGATCGCTGCTGCCGGGAGAATCACGGAGAGCCCGGAAGGAACCCAGGCAGGAGGCCGCTTTCAGCGCGCCCGCTGTGGCGGAGCCGGAATCGTACGCCGTTGAAGAAGAGCATCAGGTCGAGCCGGAGCGGGAGGAGCCCAATGCTTCCGCCGCTGCGGAGGCTGCGCAGCCCTTGGTGGAGGAAGCCGCGCACGAGCCCACACCATCCATTGAACCCGGCCCGGCACACGAACTGGAATTGCAGGAAGAAGTTCAGGAGTTTGAGCCTGAGGATGCTTCGGCGTCGCATCGCGTGGATACTACCGCGCCCAGCGAGTTTCGCATTCCGAGCGTTGTGGAGCCTGAGCACGAAGTCGAATCTACTGAATCGGAGGAGGAGTCCTCTGAGACTGCTTCCGAAGCCGAGGCGCATGCGCCAGCCGATGCTCCTGAGCATGACGAGCAGGCGACGGAAGTTGCCGATCAGCTCTTTGGATTTGCGCCCGGAGCCGGGATTCTCGAAGAAGAAGTGATCGACGAGGACGAGTACGACTTCGAGCCCCTTGATGCGGAGGGCGACGTACAGGATTCGGAAGACCTGGAAGAAGAAACGCTGGAGCAGGAAGCGCAGTTTGGGGATGTGGTTCGCGAAGATCACATTGATGAACGCCTGGCAAACGAAAGTTCGATTCCTGAAGCGGAGGAAGCCGAGGCCGATGAAGGCGAAGGGTTCCTGGAGGAAATCAGCGAAGAGGAGCCTGAGTTGGGAGAAGAGGCTGCGGCCTCTGATTCCGATAGCTCGGCGCCTGCCCGCGAACGCGGCGGTGAGCGCCGTGGACGGCGGGGGTCGGATCGGGATCGTCGCGGAGGACGGCTGGGCCGTCGCCAGGGCGGAGGCGGGCGGCACCGGGCATCGGCGCAGACCATGAACCTGCCGATTATCAGCGACCTGCTGAAGCAAGGGCAGGAAATCCTGCTGCAGATTGCCAAAGAGCCGATTGCGAAGAAGGGTGCGCGCGTCACCAGCCACATCGCGCTTCCGGGACGCTTCCTGGTGTTCATGCCTACGGTGAACCACGTGGGGGTTTCGCGAAAGATTTCGTCGGACGAAGAGCGTCTGCGGCTGAAGCGGATTCTGATCAGCGAGAAGGGCGAGGCTACCGGCGGCTTTATTGTTCGCACGGCGGCCGATGGCGCGAGCGAAGACGAGTTGCGCGCTGACCTGCGCTTCCTGATCAGCTTGTGGAACGACATCAAGCAGCGGGAGGAAAGCAGCAAGGCTCCGGCGCTGATCTATCACGACCTGAACCTGGTGGAGCGGGTACTGCGCGACCAGGTGAGCGACAACTTCTCGACCATCTGGGTGGACAGCGAGAGCGAGTATGAGCGCATTGTGCGGTTCCTGAACCGGTTCCAGCCATCGCTGGTGCGGCGCGTGAAGCTGTACACGAAAGAGACGCCGCTGTTTGAGCAATTCGGGATTCAAGAGGAGATTACCAAAGCGCTGAAGTCGAAGGTGTGGCTCAAGTCGGGCGGGTCGATCGTGATCAACCAGACTGAGGCGCTGGTCGCAATCGACATCAATACCGGCAAGTACGTGGGCAAGACGGCGCGGCTTGAGGACACGATTCTGAAGACGAACCTTGATGCGATTCCGGAGATCGTGCGGCAGATTCGGCTGCGCGACCTCGGCGGGATTATCGTAATCGACTTCATCGATATGGACGAGCGGCGCAATCGCCACAAGGTGATGGCTGCGCTGGAAGAGGCTCTGAAGGCGGATCGCGCGCCTTCAAAGGTCTTGCAGTTCAATGATTTTGGACTGGTGGCCATTACCCGTAAGCGCGTAAAGCAGTCGCTGGAACGCACATTGAGCAATCCCTGCCCTGTCTGCACGGGAACGGGAATGGTGAAGAGCGCGACGACGGTTGCGAACGAAATCTACATCGAGCTGCGCAAGATGCAGAGGCACATCGAACGCGGGGACGTGATGCTGCGGGTAAATCCGGAAGTGGTGAAGGTTCTGAAGGCCAACAATGCCCGCTGGCTCAATGAGCTGGAGGAAATTTCCGGCAAGACCATCATCGTGAAGAGCGACCCGGCACTGCATCCGGAACAGTTTGACATTCACTGAGGTGCTGGCAAGGCAAAGAAAAGGAGCAGGCGATGGAGCCTGCTCCTTTTTGTCTTTCCCAGATGCCTTAAGCTCGCTTATACAGCCACAGCCATGAACCTCAGGCGCACGTAGTCGGCCGTCCAATTCCCTTCTTCGTCCTGTAGCGCCGGGGAGAGCAGTCGCACGCACTTGTCCACACTCTGCTCCCGCTCGTTCTCCGGAATTTTCTCCAGCACGCCCCGTCGAAACGTCTCAAGCCATCCGCGCATTCCACTCGCCGGCAATATTGTGGGCCGCGGAATCAATTCAATATATGGCACATCAAAATCATGCCGCTGCAACCGTGCCGCGCAGATTGCAGGCGTTGGAAAGTAGTTGCAGTCTATCTCTGAAGATTCCAGACCCCAGCGACTGAGCACCGCGAGCAGCGCCACTCTGATCGCTGCAATGTTGCCGTGGCCACCCATCTCCGCTACAAACCGGCCACCCGGCTTCAACGCGCGCCGCACGCCACGAAACACTGCATCCAGTGCAGGGCTGCATTTGAGAAAACACCGTCGAACTCTCCGTCGAAGTCGAGCGCTTCCGCGCTGATTACGCGAGCATCGAGACCTAGCGACTGCGTTGCGGCTACCATACTCGCGGAGCCATCCACGCCGACTACTTCCGCGCCGTGCGAAGCAATTTTCTGAGTCAATACCCCGTCACCACAGCCCAGATCAAGAATCCGCTCGCCAGGTTTTGGATCGAGGAGGGCGAGGACTCCTCCGGCCAGATCAGCAACGAAACGGCCATTCTCAGCGTACTGTTTCGCTTTCCACGTCTGCGAGATCATGATTGAAATTCTATAGCGATGCGACGGGAAGCAATGTCAAGTCCTCCACCAGTCCTACTTCTTTCTGGACAAATGGTTCGCCATAAGTGACGCCTGCAAGCAGGCCGTAGTGGCGGGCCTCGGCGAAGGTGCGCTCGCGGATTTCTTCTTCAGGAACAAAGAGGCCGCTGCCCGCTTCCTGGTTCGCGTATTGCGAGCGGTAGGTCATCAGGGCTCGGTGACGGTCTTCGATATACGGAGTGATGTCCACGATGAAGCTGGGGCGGACGTCGGCGTAGAGGCTGGCGTAGACGATTTTGAATGGCCGATGCGGGGCGCTGCCGGTGTCGAGCTTTGGCAGGCCGCTCAGGAAGCAGGCCTCGTAGCCGAGTGTTGCGGTGGTGTAGTGGTCGGGATGGCGGCAGGTCCAGTAAGGCAGGATTACGACGCGTGGGCGCACGCGGCGAAGGACCTGAACGATCTTGACGCGGTTCTCGTAGGAGTTTTCGACGCGGCCATCGGGAATGTCGAGAGCCTCGCGCCAGGTTACAC
>JBOGMA010000206.1:0-7395 GCA_050746465.1 Acidobacteriaceae bacterium | reverse complement strand
CCCATGAGCATCGTGCTGGTGGGAAGCGTGCTTCTCATCGTAATGATCTTCTTCTTCCTCGAATTCAAACCGGTCCCCGGGGCACAAGTGGGCTGGCTGGCCAACTTCGCCGCCGCGCTGCTCGTCTTCTTCTTCGGATTCCTGTTCGTCACCGTTTCGTCGCGAATCGTCGGCTTGATCGGCAGCTCCGCGAATCCCGTCTCCGGCATGACCATCGCTACGCTCATGGCGACCGCCGCGATCTTCCTCGTGAAGGGCTGGACCGAGCCGGCCTTCGGCGCACTGGCCATCAGCATCGGCGGACTGGTCTGCATCGCCTCGGCAAACGCGGGCGACACTTCGCAGGATCTGAAAACCGGATTCCTTGTCGGCGCAACACCATGGAAGCAGCAGCTAGCCGTAATGGTCGGCGTCATCGTCTGCGTTTTCTCCATCGGCCTCACGCTCAAGGCCATGAACCGCGGCCTTGAAACCTTCACGCCCATGAAGGAGCAGATTGCCTATAACCCCAACGCGCCCATCCCCGGAGTCAACGTACAGCAGCAGCACTTCGAGCGCGCTCACTTCCTCCTCACCGAGCCGAACAAATCCACGAAATTCGTCAGCGGAAGCCCCTACGTGCTTCTGAACGCCCTCGGCTCACCCGTGCTGCCGAACGGAAAATACCTCTACAATCCTGCGACCGGCAAAATTGAAATCGAGTGGTCGCAGGGCATCGGCAGCGCGCAGGCCGCCGCGCCGCAGGGCCGCCTCATGGCGACGGTCATCAACGGAATTCTCACCCGCAAGCTGCCCTGGGGCCTGGTGTTCCTGGGAGTATTTCTCGTCATCACCGTAGAACTGCTCGGCGTGCGCTCTCTCTCGTTTGCCGTGGGCGCGTATCTCTCCATCGGAACCACGCTGGCCATCTTCGCCGGAGGCGTCGTTCGCTGGATCATCGACGGCCTTGCGCGCCGCACCAGCAGCGAGGGCGAAAGCGAGGTCTCCCCCGGCTCTCTCTACGCCAGCGGATTGATCGCCGCCGGTGGAATTATGGGACTGGTCGGTGTGGTAATCAAGCTCTACGAGGGCGCCACCGGACACGAACTCCATCTATGGTTCCCGGCCGGCTCGCTGCCGTACCGACTCCTCTACCACCAATGGCTCGCCGTCGTAATGTTCGCGCTCCTCGGCTTTTCGCTCTTCTACTTCGCGCGCAAGCCAATGAAGAAAGGGTAAGGAGCACTACCCAGCAGCCGATGCATTTTCCCCATGAAACCGCGCCAGCTTCTCTCCGCTCGGCGAAGCGGTAAGTGCGCTCACCACAATCAAACAAAGCACCGAAATCGCCAGCGCCGGAAAAATCGCATCCCGCTGCGCAATGATCGCCGGCAAATACGTACGCAGGTGATGCACCGCAAAACTCGAATCCCAGAAGACGGTAACAAACGTTCCCGCAGCAATCGCCGTCACCGCACCTGCCGCGGTCGCCCGGCGCGAGTAGAAAGCCGCCAGAATCACCGGCGTAAGCGCCGCGGAGTAAACCGTGTACGCATACAGCATCACCTTAACCACTGAGCCGGTATGTAGCGCCTGGTACAGCGCCCACAGCCCAAGCAGCACCACCATCAGCCGCGAAATAATCAACACCCGCTTGTTCGACGCCTCCGGTGCGATGTACCGCACAAACACATCATTGATTAAGTTGGTCGCTGGCGAGAACAGATAATTGTTTGCCGTTGAGACCACCTTCGCGAAGATCGCGCCCATCATCAACGCACCCAGAATCGCGGGCATCCCATGCAGCGCGCTGAAGGCCAGAATCTCTCGCGGGCGATGCGCGATTTCTCCCGTGCGGTACATCGCCGAACCCACAACCGCCAGCGCTACAATTACCGTCTCCAGAATCACGGTCCCGATAATCCAGCCAACAACGGAAATGCGCGCATCCTTCTCTGACTTGGCCGAGAAAAATTTCTGGTACATCGACTGATTGCCCAGCATGAGCAGAAACGTAGGTAGCCACAGCTCCAGAGCCTGCGCCAGCGACAAATCACCCAGCACCTCAAAATGCGTGGCTGGCAATGTATGCGTCACAGCGCTCCACCCGCCCGCGGCATGCGTAAGAAACGGCAACGCAACGATCAGCACCACGGTCGCAAGAATGCCGATAAACAGGTCCATGTATGCGACCGACGACATGCCTGCAAGCGCGGTAAAGGCAATCACAAAGAAGGCAAGAATGTACTTGCCCAAGTCAGCCGTAATCACCGTTGGAAAAATGAGGTGCAGAATATCCCCGCCGCCTATGAGCTGATAGCTGGTAATCGCCGTATAGGCGAAGAGCACGGCGATGACCCCGAGCACCCGCGCGCCTTGGTTATAGCGAGCCTCCAGCAGGTCGGGAATGGTGAACTGCGCGAACCGCCGCGCGCGAGGCGCAATGAAGTAGATGAACAGCAGCCCCACCCAACCGCCACCCGCAATCCACAGCGCGACAAAGCCGTGGTTGTAGGCTTCCTCAGCGCCACCCAGCAGCGAGCCCGAGCCGATCCACGAAGAAAGCAGTGTGAACACCAGCACGATCGCCGGCAGCGAACGTCCGGCCACGAGATAGTCGGCCTTGGTCTTCACCTTGAACGTCCGCGCAACGGAGACGACCAAAAGAACGAGAATAATTGCGCCTACAACCAAGACGTAGAGTGGCGACATGCGACTTCCTGGAATTCAGAATTGAATAAGGAATAGTGTACAGAGGCGCGCTGCGTACGGTCGCGCTTACCGGGCGGAATACTCGCGCGCACCAAAAATCGCCGTACCAATGCGCACCACGGTCGAACCTTCCTCAATGGCAATTTCAAAGTCGCCGGACATACCCATCGAAAGCTCATCCAGCCGAACGCGCGAGTAGCGGCGCGCCAGTTCCTCGCGCAACTCCTGTAGCCGCCGAAAGCAGGCACGCGCCGTCTCAGGGTCCTCATCCAGCGGAGCAATCGTCATCAGCCCGCGTACTTCAACGCCGCTGAGATCAGCCGCACGCTCCAGCGCCACGCTCAACTCGTCTCCCGCCGGATCGAACCCTGTCTTCGCCGCTTCCACACTCAGCTTCATTTCCAGCAGCACCGGAAGCCTGCCCTTGGCCTCGTCAGCCGCATCGTTCAGCCGTTCAAGCAGCCGTAGCGAGTCCACAGAATCAATCGCAGAAAAAATTGCTGCGGCCTTCGCCGCCTTATTTGACTGGAGATGCCCGATGAGGTGAACTTCGATTCCGCCCGGCAGCCCGGCCCGCTTCGACTCAAACTCCTGCACGCGATTTTCGCCGAACAGCGTGAGCCCCGCCTCAGCAGCTGCGCAAATTGCCTCCGCCGGATGCGTCTTCGAAACCGCCATCAATCGAACGCTGCTGCGTTCCCGACCGGCACGGCGGCACGCAGCGACAATGCGCTCTTCGATTCCGGCCAACCGATCCCTTAAGGTGGTCATTTCCTTTAGAGCGAAGCCGCGCGCACGGATTCGCCGCTCAACTCAGCAGCGCGCGCGTCAGCATACGCCGCCGCCCCCATCAGCGCGCAGCGGCTTTCCAGAATCATGCGCACGGGCATCTGCACCAGCAGATCGCTCAAACGGCCCTTGTCGGTGAACGCCTTCATAAATGTGCCATCGCGCATTTTCTTCAGAATCTTTGGAGCAATTCCCCCACCCAGGTAAATGCCCCCCACCGCGAGCACCTTCAGCGCCAGGTTTCCCGCCTCCGCGCCGTATGCGGAGACAAACATATCCAGGGCCTTCGCGCAAAGCTCGTTTGAGCCATCTTCACCCAACTCGCCGATGATGGCGTTCGGGTCTTCTGCCAGCATTCGTTCCCGCAGCCAGTCCGGTTCTTCCATCTTCTTGGCATCGCGCAGAAATGTGTACACATTCGTCAGCCCCTGACCGGAGACCACACGCTCAAAGCTCACTCGCCCATTCAGCTTCCGCTGCAGATACCGCAGCAGCTCAATCTCCTCTTCATTGCGCGGCGAGAAATCGCAGTGCCCCCCTTCCGATGCCATGGGAACGTGCATCTTGCCGTTCCATACCAGAATGGCTTCGCCCAGTCCGGTCCCGGCGGAAACCAGCCCTTCATTCCCCACTGATCCGGGCGCGCCCGCGCTCAGCTCGAACAACTGCTCAGGATCAAGCTCCGCAATGCCGTAGCCGTTCGCCTCAAGATCGTTGATGAGAAACAGGTGGGCGATGTCCAGAGCTTTCGAAAGCTCGCGGCTATCCACTACCCAGGGCAGGTTGGTCAACTTCAGCCGCCCGCCGCGCACCGGTCCCGGAACCCCGAAGCAGGCCGCCGTTACCTCCGGATCTCCGCTCTCAATCAGAAAATTCCGGACAATTTCTTCCAGCCCCGTGTATTCGCGCGAAGGAAATTTTTCGTCGCGCACATGCGACAAGCGGCCATGCTCAAACCCATACAGCGCCAGATGAACCTTGGTTCCACCCACATCTCCGGCAAGAATCATCGTCCTATCTCCAGTCGGCCTGTGCCGTTTGCACCCGGCGGCGGCAAAAGCGCCGCGGCCTCGCGATCCAGCAGCATCAGCAGTTTCCCATTCCGCGGACGAATCAACTGCGACGGCAGCGCCTCTGGATCATACTTGCCAAGCAGCACGTCATGCACGGGTTGCGCCTTGTCCTTGCCCCCAATCAGAAAGAATACATCGTGCGCCTCATTGATAACCGGCCACGTCAGCGTCACACGCCAGGTCTCCTTTTGCGGAACGTGGTTGGCCACCGCGACGCGAATCATCTCGTTGATCGCCTCCGTATGCGGAAACAGCGAAGCCGTGTGCCCGTCGTCTCCCATTCCCAGAGCCAGCACATCAAAACGCGGGCCCTCGGCTCCTTCCAGTCGAAGATGATTGCGAATCGCCGACTCGTACCGCGCCGCCGACTGCTCAGGATCAAGTTCCCCTTCAATCCGAAAAATTCGCTCCGGGTTCAATGGAACCTTATCCAGCAACGCTTCGCGCGTCATGCGGTAGTTGCTGTCTTTGTCATCGGGAGGAACCATCCGCTCATCCACCCAGTAGATTTCCATTTGCGGCCAGGGCATCGCACCCGAGAATTTCTCCGCCGGATTCGCCAGCAGATCAAACGTGCGCTTCGGGGTATTGCCTCCGGATAGGGCAACCCGCGCCACGCCATGGCCGGCAACAGCAGCCTGCGTGCTTTCTAGAAAATGCTCGGCAGCCGCGCGGCTCAGCGCGTCCGCCCCGTCATACACCCGATACTCGACGTCTATTTTTCTGGGCATCGCACCTCAAATCTTCACAGCTTCTGCCAGTGCCGTCCATCACGCGCCATCAACTCATCCGCACCCTTCGGTCCCCACGAGCCCCCGGCATAATTTGGAAAATCCTTCGGCTGCGATGCTGCCCACGACTCCAGCACCGGAGTGTACAGTGCCCACGTCGCCTCCACACCATCGCGATGCGCAAACAGCGTGGCGTCACCCAGCATCGCATCCAGCAGCAGGCGCTCATAGCCGTTCGCCGACGAAGTCCCAAACGCAGTCGCATAGTTGAAGTCCATGTTCACCGGGCACACCGTCATGTCAGGGCTGGGAACCTTCGCGCCAAAGCGCAGCGAAATTCCCTCGTCCGGCTGAATGCGCATGGTGATCAAATTCGGCTGGATCTCCGCGCAGGTTCCGCGGCTCGCACGATCAAACAGCAGCATCGGCGGCTGCTTGAACTGAATCGTGATCTCCGTCGCCCGCCTCTTCAGCCGCTTCCCCGCGCGCAAATAAAACGGAACGCCCGCCCACCGCCAGTTTTCGATTTCCAGTTTGATGGCCGCAAACGTCTCGGTATTCGAGCGCGAATCGACGCGGTCCTCCTCGCGATAGCCCTTCACCTGCTTGCCATCCACCGTTCCCGCACCATATTGGCCGCGAACCGTACTCGCGCAGTCCACCGGCTTAATGGCTTTCCAGACTTTCACTTTTTCGTAGCGCACCGCATCGGCTTCAAACGACACCGGCGGCTCCATGCAAACGAAAGAGAGCAACTCCATCATGTGGTTCTGCACCACGTCGCGCAGCGCTCCGGCCTTTTCATAAAACGGCCCGCGGCCTTCAATTCCGATGCTTTCCGCCGCCGTAATCTGCACATGGTCAATGTAGTTGCGGTTCCAGATCGGCTCAAAAATTCCGTTTGCGAAGCGAAAGACCAGAATATTCTGCACCGTCTCCTTGCCCAGGTAGTGGTCGATGCGGAAGACCTGGTTCTCGTCGAATACCTTGTTCACGTCATCGTTCAGCTCGCGCGCGCTATCCAGATCATGCCCGAACGGCTTTTCGATGATGACGCGAACATTCCCCTTCTCCGGATGCGCCATTCCATGGTCGCCCAGCCTGTGAATGATGTCTGAGAAATATTCAGGAGCGACGGCCAGGTAGAACAGCCGGTTTCCTTTGGTCCCGTGCTCGCGGTCGTATTTTTCCAGTGTCGATTTCAACCCAGCATAGCCGCCGTCATCATCGAAATTCATCGCATGATAGTTGACCTTGCCGATGAATTCGTCCAGCTTCTCCGCTCCATCCTTCACGCCGCCGAACTCAACGATTCCCTTCTTCATGTCCTCAGCAAAGGTCGAGCTCAGGTCGCGTCGCGCCACCCCGACAATTCCGAACTGCTCCGGCAGAAGCCCGGCCTGTTCCAAATGGAAAAGGGCAGGAAGCAGTTTGCGCTTGGTAAGGTCGCCCGATGCTCCAAAGATGACCACCACGCACGGCTCAGGAATGCGCTCGTTGGTTCGCGCCGCCTGGGCCACGTCTTCAGGCGAAACTGTAATCGCTGCCGCTGCCATATTGCTCCCTTTAGTTCCTAGTATCCTTACTGGCGCGGGTGCCCCGCAGCCTGCCCTGAGCGAAGCCGAAGCGTCTCGCTCTTGAGACGTAGGCTCATCGCTCGGCTCAGTCTTTCTTCACCGCATGCCCGCCGAACTCATTCCGCATAATCGCCAGCATACGGTCGGTGAAATTATTAGCCTCCCGCGAACGAATCCTGCGAATCAACGACTCCGTGATAATCGGCGCCGAAACATTCAGGTCGATTGCCTCGGCCACCGTCCAGCGGCCCTCGCCGGAATCGACCACATACGGCTCCAGCCCTTCCAGCGTGGGATTCTTCTTCAGCGCATCGGCGGAAAGATCCAGCAGCCATGACCGAACCACGCTGCCGTATCTCCAGATCTCCGCAATCTGCGCCAGGTCCAGATTCATCTGCTTCTTCTGGTCCATGATGGCAAAGCCCTCGGCATAGGCCTGCATCATTCCGTATTCAATGCCGTTGTGGACCATCTTGACGAAGTGCCCCGCGCCGGCGGGTCCGGTGCGACCCCAGCCCTTGTCCTTCCCCGGCG
>JBOGMA010000205.1:0-2382 GCA_050746465.1 Acidobacteriaceae bacterium | reverse complement strand
ATGTAGTTCTCTTTCCTGGTGTATCGCGGAACCTGGAATAGTTCGAGCGAACACCTCAGCCGGCAGGAGCTTACTTTCTCCCGGCTGAAAATGAATGTTGGTGACGCGATCGCCATAGCGAAACTGAGCCGCGCCTCCATTGCGGCTGAGAACTGTCGCCGATCGCAGCTTCACTTTTCCCCAGACGATATCAATCACGTATCCGCCTCTCGCGCATAGACCGCGGATCGAGCCGTCACTCCAGGCCGCAGGCAGAGCAGGCAGAAATTCAATTTGACCGCCCTGCGACTGAAGCAGCATCTCCGCGATCCCCGCCGCCCCGGCGGTATTTCCGTCTACCGCGAAAATGTTCTGGGTGGCTCCGGCAACGCCAGCGCTGGAGAAGGTGAGCAGGTTCGCATCCGCGGCTTTGGTCACTAGACTTACCAGGTATTTGTGAGCGTCATCGCCCTTGAGCAGACGCGCGAAGTAAACCACGAGGTTCGCGCGCCCCCACTCGCTCTGCTCCCAATGCGGAGCATCCATGCGGCGCTGGATTGTTACCTCGGCCGCCCGGGCAAGCTCAGGCGTTGTTCGCGGCGAAATCTGATGCAGCGGGTAAAGGCCGACTAGATTCGATGTGTGCCGATGATTCGGTTCCGCCTCCTTAAAATCTTCAAGCCATTCCTGTAGCTGCCCGTGCCGTCCTACCTGATAGGGCGGCAGCTTTGACTTTGCTTCCTCCAGTTGCCGGCGAAGATCGGCATCGACCGACAGCTTCTTCGATGCCTCGATGCACATCGTGTAGAGCGCATAGACGAATGCGCGGTCGCAGGTGCATCCCATCGACTCGGAAGCGCGACCGCCTGTTGGCGTGAAGTACCAGTTCTCCGGCGAGTCTGACGGACCTGTTACCAACCAGCCGTGTTTCGGTTCAGGAACCATATAGGCAAGGAAAAATTCCGCGGCCTCACGCAACACCGGGTAAGCACGAGTGCGCAGAAATTCAATATCGCCGTTGAAAGTCCAGTGATCCCACATCTGTAGCGATATCCATATCCCAGCGCTGACAAAGATTCCCCAGCCAACGTCTCCCGGAGCTGTGTAGCCCCATGGATTGGTCACTGTATGCACAGCCCAGCCCGGAGCGCCGTACATCTCTCTGGCTGTCCGGCGGCCGCTCTTTCGCATTTCCTCGATCAATGCAAACAACGGCATCTGGCACTCCGCGAGATTGCATACTTCCGCGGCCCAGTAGTTTTGCTCGGTGTTGATGTCGAGATGGTAGTCGTCCGTCCATCCCATGCTGCTGGCAAGGCCATCGTTCCAGATACCCTGCAGAGCCAGGGGCAACTGAGAATCCGCGCGTGACCCGGCGATGGTCAGGTAACGTCCATATTGAAAAAACAGCGCCAGAAGCTCAGGGTCTTCCGCTCCGTTCTCAAGCCCGGCGTGCCGAACGTCCGTCGGCCGATTACGAATTGCTGACGCGCTTTGGCCCAGATCGATACTCACCCTGTTATAGAGCGCCTGGTAATCCGCAATGTGATCGCGCCGCATTTGCGCGAAGTTCTTGCGTCTCGCTGCCTCAATCGCCTCCCTGCAGACTGCCTCCGGATCACCACCTCGAAAGCTCGTGCCTGTTGCTACCAGCAATGTAGCCGCGTTGGCGCTATGAACAGTAATCACGTCCTCGCCAGCCATGCTCCTGCCACCTTCGGGAAGAACGTGCACTCGGATTTGCAATGCGACTCCATCGTGCCCGCTGCTGTGCAGGTGCTCCCATGCGTGTCCATCGAGAACCAGGGTGTCGTTTCCGCTGGTCTTCACCTTGGCCGGTAGAGGGCTCTGTCCGAAACTCATGCGGAAGTTGATCTGGCCGGGTCTGCCGCACGTCAACCGAATCACCAGGAGCCGGTCCGTGTTAGAGGCGAACACCTGCCGTTCGACTACTCCATCACCCGTTCGAAAACCCACGCGCGCGATCGCGTCATCAAGGCTTAGAGAGCGCCGATACTGTCGCGGATTCTGGACATTCTCAAACGCAAGTTGCAACTCGGGCAGCGGCAGGTTGGTTCCGAAATTCTTCATGTGACCGGGCAAGTACTTCCCGCACAGCGCCTGCGCTTCATCGTATCGACCCGAAAAGAATAACTGGCGTATCTCGTTCAGGTGCGGCAAAGCGCCCGGATTGACTTCGCCGGTCTCCGGCGCTCCCGACCATGCCGCTGATGCTGAGAGCGCGATCCGCTCGGTCGAGATACCGCCGTAAAGCATCGCGCCAAGATGTCCGTTCCCAAGGGGCAGCGCCTCCAGCCATCGCTCCGCGGGCTGACCATACCAGAGTCCATTGCGCGATGTTTGCTCGGCTTTCAGCGGGATTCCGGACAGAACCCCCACCGC
>JBOGMA010000204.1:0-10718 GCA_050746465.1 Acidobacteriaceae bacterium | reverse complement strand
ATTTGTAGCTACATAGAAACCCAGCGAAATACAATGAGCCCATGCCGGAAGCTACCCATCTCATCACCCTCGACGGCTTACGCGCCGCCCAATCCCGCCTCTCCGCCATCGCCAACCGCACACCCCTCATTCCCCTCGCCCACCCCAGCCTTCGCGCTGAAGCCTTCATCAAAAACGAAGGCGCCCAGCTCACCGGCAGCTTCAAGCTCCGCGGAGCCTACAACAAAATCGCCCAGCTTTCTCCCGCAGACCGCTCTCGCGGCGTCATCACCTACTCCAGCGGAAACCACGCCCAGGGCGTAGCCTATGCAGCCCGCGCGCTCGGCACAATTGCCGTCATCGTCATGCCCTCCAACGCTTCTGAAATGAAGCAGCGTGCCACCAAAGCCCTCGGTGCGGAAATCGTCCTCGTAGGCCCCGCCAGCGCCGAACGCCGCCAAAAGGCCGAAGAACTCGCCGCCCAGTTCGGATACGCCATCGTCCCTCCCTACGACGACCCCGCTATCATCGCCGGACAGGGCACCTGCGGCCTCGAAATCATCGAGCAACTTCCCGACGCGGACCTCATCCTCGCGCCGGTAAGCGGCGGCGGACTCCTAAGCGGCATCGCGACAGCCGTGAAGCAGCTCAAACCCAACGCCCGCGTCCTCGGCGTCGAACCCGAACTAGCCGCCGACGCCCAGGAGAGCTTCCGCTCCGGCCGCCTCGCCACCTGGCCCGCCGAAAAAACCACCCGCACCATCTGCGACGGCCTCCGCACCCAGAGCCTCGGCCAACTCAACTTCCTCCACATCCGCCAATTCGTCGACGACATCCTCACCGTCTCCGAAGACGAAATCCGCGAAGCGCTGCGCATACTTTCAGCCGCCGGAATCCCCTCTGAACCAAGCGGCGCCGTCACCACTGCCGCCCTGCTCTTCCACCAGGCCGAACTCCCGCCCTTCCGCAAAGCCGTCGCCATCCTCAGCGGAAGCAACGCCGAACCCTCCACAGCCTGAAAAAGCCCAAGTATATTCAAATGAGACGAAAGGACTGCCACCCGCGTCTTACCCTTGCAATGCGAATTCCGGCCTTACTTCTCGCCTTCCTCCTCGCTCCGGGCTCTCTCGCGCTCGCGCAAAAACCCATGCCCGCCCCGCGGGACCTCAAAAACGGCCCGCGCGCCACCGTTGTCCGCAACGCCAACCTTTACGTCCAGCCCGACGAGTCCGCCAGCCGTATCTCCGTCGTCATGCCCGGCCGCGAGATGGTCATCGTCGAGCGCAGCGGCAAATGGCTCCGCGTCTTCGCTAACATCGACTCCCTCGGCGGCCACTCCGACGATGCCAACACTCCCACCATCGGCGGAAGCTCAGAAGTTGTCCCCCTCTCCGGATGGATGCTCAACAAGGGCGTCATCGACCCCAACACGCCGCACGGCGACGAAATCCTCTTCGGCGAAGCCGTCAGCAAAGAGGACGCCGCCTCCGAGTCCCACCCGCCGCCGCACGCCGCCCTCGAAGCCCGCCTCCTCTACATGCGCGTCGTCGAAATGTTCCCCAAGTCGCCGCTCCTGCCGGAAGCCATGTGGCGCGCCGCCGACATCCGCTGGCAGCTGCAGAAAGCCGACGCCTCCGCCCTGCCCTCCGCCCATGAAAAGGCCAACTACCTGCGCGAGCAGATGGACGAAAATGAAATGAAGGACATCGAGAAGTACTTTCCCCGCACCAAGTGGGCGGCCTACGCGGCTTACGACATGATCGACAACAAGCTCTGCGGCGATTGGCAGGGCTCTGAAAAGTGCCCCGAAAAAGAAGCCGAGTACTACACCAAATATGTAGAAGACTACCCCGACTCGCCCCGCAACCCGCGCGCCCTCTACAACGCCGCCTGGCGCCTCGCCGCCGCCGGAGACATGTGGACCGCCGACGGCAACGAAGGCCGCGCCAAAGACGACCGCAAGCACGCCGCCGACATCGCCCAGCAACTCGAAACCAAATACCCCAAATCAGAAGACGCCGCCCTCGCCGCCGACCTCGTCTACAAAATGGATTCCGGAATCCCCGTCTACGGCAGCGAACGCGAGTAAGCGCGGCTCACCTGCCCTAAAAGCAGACCAATCTTTGCTGTGCCAAAACACAACTTTCTCATCCCCACCAAAGCGAACACAGTGAGCCTAACGGAGGGACCTGCATTTCTCTATTGGCTACACCAACGCCCGCGTCTTAAGGAGCGATGCCCGGGTTGGGCGGATCAATGCCGAGCGCCGTAGCCAGCGCAATCAGGTGGTCCTGTTCCTGCACCAGAATCCCGCGCAGGCTTTCGGCAATCGCGAATTCGTCGAGTTCTTCCGCCTGCTTCACGCGGCGACGGTACTCGCGAATCGTTTCCTTTTCGTTATTGAGGTCAAACCGCAGCATCTCCTCAGCCTTTTCGGATGTCTTGACCGGCTTGGCCGCAACACAGGGCATCCCTCCAAGGTAGTCGATGTGATTGGCCACCTCGAGCGCGTGCGCCAGCTCTTCCGCAGCGTGCACCGCAAGCTCGTCGGCGATGTTCATGTAAGCGGCCCCCTTCAGCACCTGTGAATAGTTCACATAGGCAATGATGGCCTGATACTCGCGCGCCAGGTCTTCGTTGAGCCCGTCGATAAAACGTTCACGGGTCACTTTCGCGTCATGCGCTTGGGCGGATACTTTCTCTGGCATCTCGTTCTCCGTTCTGGACTGCTGAATTTAATTCGGCGTTGGTAGGATGCTTAGTAAAGGCGATTTGTTTGACAAGGCTCAAAAGCTCAAAAAAGGAGCGCGAAATTTAATGAATTCAAACTGCACGCGCTTGCCGCGTCTGCTGGTGATAATCGGGCTTTTTCTTCTCTGCGCTTCCTTTGCGGCCGCCTCCCGGCAGGCGGCGCGTGCGGACTCCGATGGCGACGGGCTGCCCGATGCTCTGGAGCAAGCGTTACTCACGCAATTCACGCCGAGTTTCATGGTGGGGCAAGGGGACTGTTCCAACGCGCCAAGCGAATTTGTTCCGGATGTGAGGAAGCCAACCGTGAAGGCGCAGAACGGGACCATCTATGGACAGGTGTTTCCGGTGAAGACCGCGGGAAAAGCCGCTCCAGCTTCTCGTGAAGTGGAGATTCACTTTTATCACTTGTGGCGCGCTGACTGCGGCAAGCACGGTCATGCGCTGGACGCAGAGCACGTGTCTGCGCTGGTGCGCGACTCGGATGGGGAATGGTCTGCGATGTACTGGTATGCGGCGGCGCATGAAAACACCGTATGCGACGTGAGCCAGATCGCACGCGCTTCCACACTCCATGCGGTGCATCACGGCCCCAGGGTCTGGATCTCGCCCGGCAAACATGCGTCCTATCTCGACCAGGCAATGTGCGAGAAAGGATGCGGCGCGGACCGCTGCGTGGCGATGGTTCCGTTGCGCGTTCACGCCATCATCAACCTGGGCGAACCGGGACATCCGATGAACGGCTCTGCGTTCGCGACCTCAAAGCGCTGGCCGTTGAAGCAAAAGATGCAAACATCGAATTTCCCCGCCGAGACCCTGGCGCGTGTGGACCAGCTTCCCGCAACAGAAATCGCATGGTTCCACGCAGGCCGCCATCCGGCGCAGGGAGTCATCGCGGTAAGCAGCACAACGGAAGACGCGCTGGCGAAAGGCGGCAGCGAAACATCAGACGCACTCGCCACCGGCGACACGCATACTTCGAAGGCGCTTTCAACCGCGCACGACTCGACCGGCAACGCGCTCGAGAAAAGCTACCGCAAAACCATCCACGCCCTCGGAACCTCGGCATCGCATGTGCGGAAGGCTCTGGGGGATGGGACAGGCAACGTCTCCCCTGCTGCGGAAAGTCCGCGTTAGCCGTTTGAGGAGAACCCGCGCAGGATGACGCCTAGTGGCTGGTTCCTGATCCCTGGTCCCTGGTCCCTGAATTCTGCGCCTGATTCAGCGTGTAGATCACTTCTCCCGGCTTTGCGTAGTGCAGCTTCTCCCGCGCTTCATATTCAATCGCATCAGGATCGCTCTTCAACCTCTTCACATGTTCGGTAAGCTGGCTGTTTTCCTTCCGCATCTGCTCGATCTGCTGCTGCAGCGCTTTATTCTGGGTGCGCTTCTGCTCGTAATTGTTTACGCCATTGCGGCCAAACACCACGTGGTACGCCAGAAGAGTCGCCAGCAAAAGCGCCAGGGCCGTGACGATGCGACGCCGCACGCGATACACAGCCTCGCGTGTCCGCCGCATCCCATTTCCCTTCGCCCGCTTCTTTTCCCCGCTTCCCACCGATTTCTCCTTCTTTATCATCGTCGGTAAGAAGCGCCGCCATGCGCCTACGTTGCGCGAAAACCAGCGCGGGGGAATCTACTCCAGCACCCACGCCCTCGCCGCCGCCCCCAGCGGCTCCAGTTGATCGTGCTTGCGCGCCTCCGAGTAAACACGCACCACGGGCTCAGTCCCGCTCAGCCGATAGCAGACCCACGATCCGTCATCCAGCACCAGCTTCAGGCCGTCCGTGCGCACGATCTTCTTCACTTTCCGGCCGCCCAGCGATGCCGGGTCGGTCTTGACCTTCTCAACAAAGTGTTCCTTCACCTCATGCGTCAGTCGCAGGTTTTCGCGCTTGGGATAAAACTCCCCGACCTTGCCGAAAAGCTCCTTGAGTTGCTCGCCCAGGCTCTTGCCGCGCTTGGCCACCATTTCTGTAACCAGCAGCCCGGCAATTACGCCGTCCTTCTCCGGAACGTGCCCCCGAATCGTCAATCCGGCGCTTTCTTCGCCGCCAATCGCAATCTTGTCCTGGTTAATCAGCTCGCCAATGTACTTGAATCCCACCGGGGTCTCATACAGCGGAATTCCATAATGCTCGGCAAGAGCATTAATCAGGTTGGTCGTCGCCACCGACTTCGCGACTCCGTTGCGCCACCCTCGCGTCTCCACCAGATACTCAAACAGCAGCGCGATGATGTAGTTCGGCTGAAGGAAAGTGCCGTCGCGGTCCACAATTCCGAACCGGTCCGCGTCGCCATCCGTGGCGATCCCCAGAGCCGCTCCCGTCTCCTTCATCTTTGCTTTGCAGTCGCCCAGCAGGTAGTCATCCGGCTCCGGAGCATGCCCGCCAAACAGCACGTCGCGATAGTCATGCACCGTCGCCGTCTCCACGCCGTGCTCGCGCAGAATGTGGCAGCTATAGCCGCGCGCCGCTCCCCAGAAGGGATCAAACACCACCTTGATTCCCGACTTTTTGATCGCCGGAAAATCTACGAGCTCGCCCAGTCGCTTCAGATAGTCCGGCTTCACGTCGATTTCTTCAAACTTCTCGTCCGGCTCCGGCCCTGGAGCGACTGCCTCATCTCCCAGCCCACGAATCTCCGCTTCAATTTGCTTCGTTACTTCGGGCAGAGCCGGCGCGCCGTCCGGAGTCGAGAACTTGATGCCGTTGTACTCGGGAGGATTGTGCGACGCGGTAAAGTTGATTCCTCCGCTGGCCTTTTTCTGCCCGATCGCATACGCAATCGCCGGAGTCGGCGCCGGTTCCGGAATCACCACTGGCTTCACGCCATGCGCCGCCAGGATCTTTGCCGCTTCGGCTACAAACGTCTCGCCCAGAAAACGTGGGTCGCGGCCCACCAGCACGGAATGCTCACCCGGCTGCGCAGCCACATATTTCGCAATGCCCGTCACCGCCCGGCGGATGTTCGCCAGCGTAAATTCCTCGGCCACAATCGCCCGCCAACCCGAAGTGCCAAACTTGATTTCCGCCGCCATACTCCCCCTTGGACCTGCAAATATTCGCCACAGGTCTGAGCCCGTCAGCTTTTGAGGTTTAAGATGCTGTTTTGAACCGGGCCTCAGCCCATCTTAACGAAGTGGAGAACTTATGCCCTGAGAAGACAGCTCCGCCAAGGTCGCGCTGACCATGGTTGGTTCGCTTGATGAAGCGCAACGCATCGCCCGCGAACTCGTCGTGCGTCGCCTCGCAGCCTGCGTCAACATCATTCCCAATCTCACTTCTGTCTACCGCTGGCAGGGCAAAATCGAGCAGGCGGATGAGGCTCTCCTCCTCATCAAGACCACAGAAAGCCGGCTGCCCGCGCTCGAAGCGGCCATTCGCGAGCTTCATTCCTACGAAGTTCCGGAATTTCTGGTTCTGAGCGTTGAGTCGGGAAGCCGGCCCTATCTTGCCTGGCTTCTCGACTCAGTGCAGAAAACGCCGCTGAGCGGCCAGTAGCTACTTCGCAGCCTGGGGCGGCTGGTACGTTCCAGGCTCCGAGCGCGAGGAAATGGCGAGCCGGTTCCAACCATTAATAGCGACGATGGCCAGCGTCAGATTGGCAAGGTCCTTCTCAGAAAAATGCGGCTTTACCTCCTCGTAAACTTCATCGGGAACGTGGCCGTCCGCTACCAGCGTCACGGCTTCGGTCCAGGCCAATGCCGCCCGCTCCCGCTCCGAATACCAGGGGCATTCACGCCACGCCTCCAGCGTATAGATCCTTTGTTCACTCTCGCCGCCTGCTCTCAGGTCTTTCGAGTGCATGTCCAGGCAATACGCGCAGCCGTTGATCTGGGATGCCCGCATCTTGATCAGGTGCAGCAGCTTTTCCTCAAGCCCGCACTGGTGCAGATACTCTTCCAGCCCGCGCATCACGTGATAAATGCCCGGAGCGGCCTTCACAATTTTGAACCGAGTTTCCATGGGTCTCTCCTGATTTTGGTTTCTAATGATTCGATGAAGCAGCACTGGCATTCGGCGCACGGATAAATCGCATAAATGACTGAATCTCTTAGGGCGATTGGCAACTACTGAAAAACTCGCCTCTGGTCCCTCGATCCCGGTCCCTTATTTTCGCGCCGAATCCCGCAACTTTTCCTTTCATCTATTGTTAGTAGAGACAGGCTCAAAGAGGACCGGGCAAGAAACCCTGGAAAATCTACCTGAGCCGCGCTGTTCCGGCAGCACTCCGGGCGGCGGGGGAGGTTAGCAATCATGCGCATCTGGCGCTCACTTGGTTTGGCAACGCTGGTGGCAGGAGCTCTGGCCCTTATTCCTTCTGCCGCGCACGCGCAGATTTCCGTCGGCATTGGCCTCGGTCCCGTCGTCGAATATCCGGCTCCAGTCTATGTTGACGGCCCGCCCGCCTGCGAATGGGGCTACTACTCCTACTATCCCTACGAATGTGCCCCATACGGCTATTACGGGTCTGACTGGTTCTCTGACGGACTCTTCATCGGCGCCGGGCCATGGTACAGCGGCTGGTACGGCCGTCCGTGGGGCTGGGGCTACGGCAACATAGGCTATTACGGCTGGCGAGACCACGACTGGTATGGCGATCGCGGATGGCGTGGTGATCGCGGATGGCGTGGCGACCGTGGCGACCGTGGCTATCGCGGCGACCGTGGCTATCGCGGCGATCGTGGATACCGCGGCGATCGTGGATACCGCGGCAGCTACGGCTATCACGGCAGCCAGACAATTCGCCCCTTCTATGGAAATCACGGAGCCTACGGCCGTGGAGGCTACGGAACCCACAACCGCGGATCATTCAATGGGCACTCTTATTACGGTGGCTCACGCAATTTCGGCGCAAACCGCGGTTACAGCGGCTCGCACAGCTTCAATGGCTCCCGCGGCTTCAACGGCTCCCGCAGCTTCAACGGCTCCCGCAGCTTTGGAGCAATGCGCTCCGGAGGAGGCTTCCACGGTTCAGCCCGTAGCGCTGGCGGATTCCATGGTTCAGCCCGAAGCGGTGGCGGCTTCCACGGCGGCGGCGGCTTCCACGGTGGTGGCGGCGGCTTCCACGGTGGTGGCGGCGGATTCCACGGCGGTGGTGGAGGATTCCACGGCGGTGGTGGAGGATTCCACGGCGGCGGTGGCGGTCACGGTGGCGGCGGTCACGGCGGACACCGCTAATCTTAAGCGAACAAAATCAAAAAGGCCCATTCTTCGGAACGGGCCTTTTTGCTGCGTTGGAAATCAGCGCGTAGCTTAATTCAGACCCACCGCAGGAATCTTCTCCGCGTCACCCAGCCGCTTCACCACGCGATCCTTCCCCAAAGCCGTCATTACCTCAAACAATCCCGGAGCGACAGCCTGCCCCGTTAACGCAACCCGCGATCCGTTGATCAAAACGCCCGGCTTCACCCCGCCCTCGTTCGCAAATCCGCGTAGAATCTGCTCCGCCCAGTATTCGGTAAACTCCGGAGCCTCCGCATACCGCCGCGCCAGTTCCACCAGAAGCTTGCGCGTTGATTCGTCTTTCAGAAATTTCGCAATTGCCGCCGGATCAAACTCAAACGAATCGCAGAAGTAGCCCCGGAATGTAGTCGCAAAATCCTTCAGATTGCGCGCGCGCGGCTTCAGCAACTCAATAGTCGAAAGAATATCCGCCGATGATCGATCCGGAGTGAAGTTTGCCGCCTTCCATTCTTCTTCGATCAGCGGCAGAAGGTCTCCGGCAGTATAGGCGCGAATGTATTCCTGGTTGAACCACGCCAGCTTGTCGTTATCAAAAACAGCATTCGACTTCGAAATGCCATCGAGCGAGAACAGCTTGATGAGTTCGTCCGACGAGAAAATCTCCTCGTCCTTGTGCTCGGCCCCGGGCGACCACCCCAGCAGCGCCAGAAAATTTCGAAACGCCTCCGGGACAATGCCCATATCCTTGTATGCCATTACTGAAGTCGCGCCATGCCGTTTCGAAAGCCGTGTCTTGTCAGGGCCCAGAATGAGCGGAACGTGCGCGAAGACAGGCAGCGTGGCCCCGAGTGCGCGATACTGCAGCACCTGCTTCGGCGTATTGGAAATGTGGTCGGCGCCGCGAATGATGTGCGTCAGGCGCATGTCAATGTCGTCGGCCACCACGCTCAGGTGATATGTGGGAACGCCATCGGAACGCAGCAGCACAAAATCCTCAATCTCCGCATTGGCAAACTCCACACGCCCGAAGACCGCATCCTCAAAGCTCGTCGAGCCGCCATCGGGAACGGCAAAGCGCACGGCGCAGGCCTCTCCGGCGGCCTTCCGCCCCGCGGCAACCGCATGCTCAATGCTTCGGCAGCGGCGGTCATACATTGGAGGACGCCCCCCCGCAGTCGCCTCTGCCCGGCGCTGTTCCAAATCAGCCTTGGTGCAGAAGCAGTAATACGCATGGCCGCCGGCCAGCAGCTTTTCCGCCGTCGCACGATGCAGCTCAAGCCGCTGCGACTGATAAAACGGCCCCTCATCCCATTCCAGCCCGAGCCACCGCATACCCGTGAGGATGCCCTCCACCATCTCCTCCGACGACCGCTCGAAATCCGTGTCTTCAATGCGAAGAATCAGCGTGCCGCCAAAGTGCCGGGCATAAAGCCAGTTGAAAAGAGCCGTGCGCGCCCCGCCCACATGCAAATAGCCGGTGGGAGAAGGCGCAAATCGAACGCGAGGAGTCAGAATAGGGTTCATTTCAGCGGATTGGGTCAATCTTTGATGCTAGGGAGAGCGGTGTGCAGAGTCAAGCTGAGCACGAATGACGGTTGACGGGAATTCTATCTGCAGCCGAAATTAGAAATATGACTAAACGCCAGCCGCGCAGGTCCGAGGCATTTGGCAAAAACCTTATGGGCGTGACCTACATCGCGCCCGACTTTTACGAGGACGTTCCAGAAGAAGTTTCGCTCGGGACGGACCCGCCTATCACCCTTGGGTCGGAAGCGTCGGCTGCGGCGGATAATACGCAAGCAGCGGTTGCGGAGCCGGCACCACCCTCCACTGCGAAAACGCCAGCACGTAAAGCATCACCAGGTTCACTAACGGAATGAACATCAGCAGGCTGAGCCACGGCGAAAATCCTGCCTTCTTCCAGATAAACCAATAGGGAAGAACCAGAATGGCCATAAACACGAGGAAAACGATCGGCATCAGAAGCAGCACGATCCCCGACAAGGCATTGAGTTGGTGTTGGTCCATGGGTGGGCCTCGCAAGAAAGATTGCAGATAAGCCTAGTCGAGTCGCCCGCTCCTGAACAGCAAAAACTCTACTTTTCCAGCGGAATCCCGTCCAGCGTCTTCAGCCGACCCACCGGATAATCCCCCACCCGGTTCGCCTTGCCCCACGGAGATTGGTCATAGAAGAACGCCAGCCGCGCCTCGGGACTGCCCGCAAACTTCGGATCGCTCTCCACCTTCTGCTCAAATTCCTGCTTCAGCTTCGGGTTCCTGGCCATCATCTCGCGCGCCAGCTTTTCAACCACGTAAGCCTCGCCATATTCCTTCTGCTCGAAGATGGGATCGAAAAAATTCCACCTCATCGCGGAGTCTGGCCCTTGCGGCTCCAGCCACTCAATCGCCACCTTCGCCAGCCGCTGGTCGAGCGGGACCACAACCGACCCCGCGGGAAACGTCAACGTCTCATCCACCAGGTTGCAATGCCCAAACTCCCCCGGCGCGCCTCCCCCTTCGCCCGCGAAGAGCGGATGCCGCCCCTCAAAGGGAGCCTCGTTCCACTGCATTCCGTCGCAATGGTACGTCTGCACCTTGCCCGACCAGGCCTCCGTGGTCCGCCACATTTCCACCTGGTGCGCGGACAGCACATTGATCACATGCGTCCATTGCCGCGGAATGATGTAGGCCACGGGAGGAGTCACGGAGATCGAAACTTTCGCCCCGGTGCGGTCGGGGATGGTCGCGTTCCACGGCGTATGCGAATACTGAATCCACATGGCTCCTGAAACCGCGCTTAAC
>JBOGMA010000203.1:0-1924 GCA_050746465.1 Acidobacteriaceae bacterium | reverse complement strand
GTTCCGCACTTCGAGAAGATGCTGTATGACAATGCCGGATTGCTGGCGAATTATGTTCATGCTTTCCAGAGCTTTGCGGATGCGGATTCGGCGCTGGTGGCGCGGGACATTATTCGGTGGCTGGATGCGGTGATGACGGATCGCGAGCGAGGCGGGTTTTATGCTTCGCAGGATGCGGATTTGTCGTTGGATGATGACGGCGACTACTTTACGTGGACCCGCGAGGAAGCGGCGGCGGCACTGACGGCGGATGAGATGGCGGTGGCCGGGCCTTACTTCGACATTGGCGAGATTGGGGACATGCATCACAATCCCGCGAAGAATGTGCTGCACCGGAAGTTCACGGTGGAGGAAGTCGCGAAGCAGACGGGGCGCGATGCGGGTGAGGTGGGCGCGCTGCTGATGTCGGCGCAAAACAAGCAGCTGACGGAGAGACTGAAGCGGCCTACTCCTTACATTGATCGCACGATTTATACGTCGTGGAATGCGATGGCGGTGTCGGCGTATCTGGCAGCGGCGAAAGTTCTGGAGATGCGGGGCGCGAGGGAGTTTGCGCTGAAGACGCTGGATCGGTTGCTGGTGGAGGGATGGGACCGGGAGAGCGGGCTGGCGCATGTGGTGGCGTATCCCGAAGGCGCGGGGCAGCGGATTGCAGGCGTGCTGGATGATTATGCGTTTCTCGCGCTGGCGCTGCTGGACGCGTGGGAGGCGACGGGGGCTCGTCGGTACTACGACGCGGCGATGGAGATTTCGGAGTCGATGGTTGCGCGATTCTATGACGCTGAGGAAGGCGGGTTTTTCGATACCGAGCGAGTGGACGGCGCGCTGGGAGTGCTGGCGGCGCGGCGGAAGCCGCTGCAGGATTCGCCTACGCCGGCGGGGAATCCCACGGCTGCCGGGGCTTTGCTGCGGCTTGAGGCGTTGAGTGGGCGGGCGGATTTTCACGAGAAAGCAGAAGCGACGCTGGCGAATTTTGCGGCGATTGTGGAGCACTTTGGGCTGCATGCCGGGATGTACGGGCAGGCGTTGGAGCTTTTGCTGCTGCCGCCGGTGCAGGTGGTGGTGATTGGCCAGGGAGTAGAGGCCGCGAAGATGGCGGCGATGGCGATGGCTCCGTATGCGGTGAACAAGCGCGTGATGGCGCTGCGGGCGGAGCGGGTGACGGAGGCGGAGCTGCCTCCGGTGATGGCGGAGACGCTGCCGTTTTTGCCGGAGCTGAAGAGCGGGAAGGCGTTTGCGGTGGTTTGCCGGGGGGCGAGTTGTTTGCCTCCGACGAGCGATGCGGATGTGCTGTTGGAGGAGCTGAACGGATAGCGTTCAGCGATCAGCGTTCAGGGTTCAGTCAAGATCATGAGGTTGGCCGGGCGAAGCGTTTGCCTGGACGGCGAGTTCCAAAAGAAGCCCCGGTTTCCAGGCCGGGGCTTTGATGGTTGCGGATTCTTGCGTGTTGTCGTTTTTATTAGCCTGCGCGTGAAGAATTCTACTCGCGGATTCGACAGCTCATAGCTCGCAAGTTGTTTGGTCGCTGGCTGGAAAGATTGGAATATCAGCTCGCGCGGTGCGGAGTGATGAAACTGCGGCTCGTCTTTAGGCCGGGGTTCTGTGAAATCCTGGTTTCTGTTGATTAGACTGCCGGGGCAGGGGAAAAGATTCAGGGGTCGGTTGTTCACCACAGAGGACACGGAGAACACAGAGGGCCGATAATGGCGCGAAGAGTTGCGGCGACCGGAGCGAACCGCAGGTCCTTCGACTACGCAGACCGCGTTTCGCGGTCTGCTCCGCTCAGGATGACATCTCTATAGAAAAGTACAACGCTCAGGATGACATCAGTAAGGTAACGCCGGCTGACAAAAGAAAAAGCAGGTCCTTCGACTGCGTTTAGCGCATTCGCGCCAAACTTCGCTCAGGATGACGTCTCTATAGA
>JBOGMA010000202.1:0-6887 GCA_050746465.1 Acidobacteriaceae bacterium | reverse complement strand
ATGTCGCTGGTCCGCGCGCTGCTGCATCCCATGGACCGCGTGGCGTGGCTTTCGGTTTTGCGAGCCCCGTGGTGCGGGTTGACGTTGGATGATCTGCACAGGCTGACGGGAACAGATGATCCTGCTTTTCGAAAGCTGCCGACGCTGGATCTAATTTCTCTGCATCTGCCGCTGTTGAGCGCGGATGGCGCGGCGCGCTTGCGCCGGGTGGCAGGGATATTGAAGCAAGCCCTGGCGAGCCGCTTTGAGGGGCTGCACGCAGGTTCGTTTTCGCAATGGATTGAGCGGACGTGGCGCAGTCTGGGAGGGCCAGAATGCATTGACGCCGCGGCTTATGAAAATGCGCAGGTGTTTTTCACGATGCTTGATGCCGTGACCCCGGACGGAATGGCATGTATGACGGACCAGATGGAAGCAGAGATGGACCGCATGTTCGCGCAGCCCGATCCGGGCGTGAGCGAACGGGCCGGCTTGCAACTTATGACGATTCACAAGGCGAAGGGCCTGGGATTTGATGTGGTGATTGTGCCAGGGTTAGACCGCAAGGCAGCAAATGACAGGCCACCGCTGATCTGCTCACTGGAGCGGACGAATTCGATTACGGGTGAATCGGAAATGCTGGTTGCTCCGATCGGATATCGCGGGGGAGACAAGCACTGGACCTATGCCTGGGTGCAGAAACAGCGCAGCCAACGGGCGGATGAGGAACTGAAGCGGCTGCTCTATGTGGCCTGCACACGCGCGCGACGTTCGCTGCATCTTCTTGGCACCGCGGTTCTCGGGAAGTCGGGATTGAGGGCCGAAGCAGGCAGTCTATTGGCGGTGGGCTGGCCGGCGCTGCAGCCCCGCTTTGAAGAGGAGCTGAGAGAACGCGAAGAATTGATTAAGAAAGATGGCGCTGGAAGGTTGCTCGGATTTCCGGCCAGGAATCAGCAGGGCGCCGGGTTGCAAATTGCTGCAGGTGCGGAGGGTGAGGCGGGAGTCCACCCAGCACTTCGCTTGCGGAGGCTGCCATTGAGTGTTGACCTGTCTCCTCACGTTCAAAACGTAGCCGTGACGGGCACAAATGTCAGCGGAGCAGAACCGCGGTTGGAACGTCCTCATGGTTCGCGCGAGGCGCGCCAAAAGGGAAGCGTAGTTCATGCGCTGCTGGAGCAGTTAAGCCGCGGGGCTCCGCTGAAGTCGCTGGAGGTGTCGGCGCGATCGCTGCTTCGTGGCCTAGCCTATTCGGGCAGGGAGTTGGAGCGTGCCCTCTCCGATGTTGTGGCGGCGGCGAAGCGCTGTGCGGATGACCCCGACGGGGCGTGGATTCTTCAAAGGCGAGCAGAGGCGAAGTCCGAGGTATCTTTGACCGTCTGGAAAGACGGCGCGCTGGAAACTTTGCGCCCGGATCGCATATTTGTGGCCGGCGCGGAGCCGCGCGCTTCGGGTGAGGATCATCTGTGGATCGTGGACTACAAGATGAGCGCGCCCGCCGGCCACGAGGATTTTCTGGCGCGTCAGCGGGAGATTTATGCTCCGCAGCTTGCTCAGTATGCGCGGGTGCTGCGCGAGGCGCAGGGCACAAACATGCGGGTTTGTTTCGGTCTCTACTATCCCCGGATTCCGCAGTTAGACTGGTGGACCGAAGAACAGAGTTAGGGCTGGTGGGACTCGTTGACGAGCATGTGGTGGCGGACGTCGGCTCCGCGCACCCAGAAGATGACGTCTTCGGCAATGTTCGTGGCGTGATCGGCAACCCGCTCCAGCGTTCGCGAAATGACCAGGGCGCTAAGGGCCTGTGGAGCGAGCTGTGGCTGGTTCTTCATCATGTTGAGCAGCGATGAGTAAGCGGCCTGGTTCAGCCGGTCCACGGTATCGTCCATGGAAAGCACGGATTCGGCGATGGCGGCATCGGCCTCGATGAAAGCCTGCAAAGCTCTCCGCACCATGGCCTCGGCCAGAGATGCCATGCGCGGAATATCTACCGGGATTTCGGCGACAGGGTACTCGTGCAGCGCGCGCGCGCGGTCGCTGATGCTCTGGGCGGAGTCGCCCACGCGCTCAATGTCGGCGTTGATTTTGATGACGGCGAGAATGAAACGCAAATCGACCGCCATGGGCTGCTCCATGGCGAGAATATCGAGCGCCATCTGGTCCACTTCGCGTTCAAAGCGATTGATGGCGAGTTCGCCGTGGTCAACCAGATCGCAGATGGAGAGATCGCGCGTGCGATAGGCCTCGACGGCGCGCTGAATGGCCTGCTCGGCCATGCCGGCCATGACCAGCAGCTTCTCTTTCAGGTCGTCCAGGCTTTGTTGAAAACGAATGCGAGTCATCCGAACCTGCCAGTGATGTAATCTTCAGTCCGCTTGTCGGCGGGGTTGGTAAATATTTTGTGCGTTGAATCAAACTCGATAAGGTGGCCGCTGAGAAAGAAGCCGGTGCGTTCGGCAACACGCGCTGCCTGCTGCATATTGTGGGTCACGATCACGATGGTGTACTGCGATTTGAGTTGAAAAATGAGGTCCTCGATCTTGGCTGTTGAAACTGGATCCAGCGCCGAAGCCGGTTCGTCCATGAGCAGAACTTCGGGATCAACGGCAAGGGCGCGAGCGATGCAGAGACGCTGCTGCTGGCCCCCGGAAAGACTTGCACCGGATTTTTTCCTGAGATCATCCTTGACTTCATCCCAGAGCGCAGCCTGAATCAATGAGCGTTCCACAACTTCATTGAGGATGCGGCGATTGCGGAATCCGTTGAGGCGCAGACCGGAAGCCACGTTGTCATAAATCGACATGGTGGGGAAGGGATTCGGCCGCTGGAAAACCATGCCGATACGGCGACGGACTTCAACGGGAGAAATATCGGCGTAGATATTAAGATCGCCAATGCGGACTGTGCCGGTGACGCGCGCGATGGGATTGGTTTCGTGCATGCGATTGAGGCAGCGTACGAAGGTGGACTTTCCGCAGCCCGAAGGGCCAATGAGCGCTGTGGCCTGATTGGCCTGGATGTGCAGGTTGATGTCCATAAGGGTATGGTTCTGGCCATACCATGCGTTCAGATCGTTTACCTGTATTCCAACGCCCAATTAACTCGCTCCCTTCAACACGCCGCGCGTGGTTACATATCGCACCAGAGAAACGGATAGCACAATGAGCAGAATCAGCACCAGCGCCCCGCCCCAGGCCAGACGATGCCATTCGGGATACGGAGAGATGGCGTAAATGTAAATCTGCAAGGGCAGAGCGGCGATCGGCTCGCCGAGGCTGGTGCTCCAGAACTCGTTGCCGAGGGCAGTGAAAAGCAGCGGAGCGGTTTCTCCGGCGACGCGCGCAAAGGCCAGCATGCAGCCGGTAATGACTCCGGGTGACGCGGTTTTCAGCGTTATCGAGAGCACAGACCGCCAATTGGGAACGCCCAGGCCAAGAGCGGCCTCGCGCACCGCGTTGGGGACCATAAGCAGCATTTCCTCGGTGGTCCGGGTAATGGTGGGAATCATCATGAAACCCAGGGCCACGCCTCCGGCAAGGGCGGAGAAGTGCTTTTGCGGAAGCACAATCAGCGCGTAGATGGCGATTCCCATCACAATGGAGGGCACGCCGTTGAGCACGTCCGCGGTAAAGCGGACGAAATTTGCGAGGCGGGTGCCGCGACCATACTCAGCCAGAAATATGCCAGCGCCAATCCCGATTGGAACGCCGATAATGCTGCCCACGCCGAGCAGGATTCCCGAACCCACGATGGCGTTTGCCATGCCTCCGCCGCTCTCGCCAACCGGCCTGGGAGTTTGAGTAAAAAAGGCGAGATTGAGGGAACTGGCTCCTTTGTAGATAAGGTAGACGAAGATGGCGACCAGAGGCGCAACCACAATGATGGTGCTGAGGGCGGCCAGCCCCGACGCCAGATGATTTGCCGCAGCCCGCCGATAGCGGTTGAACGCGCTTGTTTTGTAGCGTCTGGGCATTAGACAACCCTCGCCGGCGTGCCCCGGGTTACGGCCCACATCAGCAGTCGAGCGAGAGCGTTCACCAGAACTGTAATGATGAAGAGCGCCAGGCCGATCTCAACCAGCGCGCTCAGGTAGGTGCTGTCAGCCGCCTCAGTAAATTCATTGGCAATGACGCTGGCCATGCTGTAGGCCGGCGCCAAAAGGTTCTTGAGAATGTCGGGGCGATTTCCGATGACCATTGTCACAGCCATGGTTTCTCCCAAGGCGCGCCCCAGGCCCAGGATGACGGAGCCGATGATTCCGATGCGGGCGTTGCGGAGGACGCCGGTGCGGATCATTTCCCAGCGAGTCGCGCCCAGTGCCAGCACGGCCTCACGCTGGGTGCGCGGCACGGCGGTCATTACCTCGCGGGTGAGTGACGAAATAATGGGCAGGATCATGATGGCGAGAATGACGCCGGCGGCGAGCATTCCAATTCCGAAGTTGGGTTTAGCGAAAAGGCCTGTCCATCCAAAAACGTGAATCAGGAAGGGATTGATGTGGTCGCGAAGGATTGGCGCGAGAACAAAAATTGCCCACAAGCCATAAACAACGCTGGGAATGGCGGCCAGCAACTCGGTAAGAAACGCGAGCGGCGCGCGGAGCGGCTTGGGACACATTTCCGTGAGGTAGATTGCGAGGCCGATGGACAACGGCACGGCGATGATGAGGGCGATGCAGGAGGAAACCAGCGTGCCATAGATGAACGGAAGAGCTCCATAGTGGTTCTGAACTGGGTTCCATGCGGTTCCGACGAAGAAATGCCATCCAAATTTCGCGATGGTGGCGCGCGAGCCGGTGACCAGTTCCCAGATGATCAGCGCCACGATGATGAAGATGGTCAAGGCGCTCAGCAACATCAACCAGCGGAAGGTCGCATCGGAAAGCGCTGAACTTCCGCGAGACAGCAGGTAGCTGCGAATAGGTGAAAGCGGCTCTATCTCGGTCGATAAAGCGGAGTTCTGCGAAACGCGAGGTTCCTGGGTTTCCGAAGCCACTCGGCTCCTAAACTAACGGGAGAACATGAAAGGAGTGTTAAAAAGGAGCGGAAGTTTGAAAACAATTACAAATTCCGCCCGTTGCGGGCACGGCATTTCCCAAGAAACCGGAATCGCAGCGGCTTAGAAATATGGAAATCTGGAAAAATTCAGAAAAATGTAGAATAATGCTCGGAATTTTTAAAATCTCGTTTAGATATATTGACTTACGGGCGGAGGAGGACTGCATTCAGTCTTTTAAATCCTAAAAAACGTAATTCCTCTGCCAATTTATCTTATAGCAAATAACTGTAAATAAAGGAAATGCTTCATGGCCGTTAAATTGCAAAATTGCACCAGTTCGGCGTAAGTCGAGCAAACTTGGAGGGCCCTTTGCTCAATAAAAATAGGTTTGGATTGATCGCCATGGCTGCTTGCATGGCATTTTTTGTGGCGGTAGGTTCGGCGCCGGCAGTTGCCTTCGGGCAGGCGATCTCAGTCAACGGCGGTTCGATCCAGGGAACGATTACGGATCAATCGGGTGCGATCATCCCCAATGCGACGGTCACGATCAAGAATCCTGAGACCGGATACACCCATACGCTTCACACGGATGCATCGGGCTTATATACGGTTGGGCCTCTGAATCCGGGGACGTATGTGGTGACTGTGACGGCTCCCGGTTTCCAGAAACTGCAGGTAACAACTGTGGTGAAGACTGGTACGGCGACCAGCGGCAATTTCAAGCTCACTGTGGGCGCGACCACCCAGACGATTCAGGTCAATGCGGGTGCGGTGCAGTTGAATACTGATCAGTCGAGCGTTTCTGGGGTCATCTCGCAGCAGCAGTTTGAAACATTGCCTGTAAACGGGCGCAATCTGCTTGATTTCGCGCAGCTTCAGCCGGGCGTGCAACTTCAGGCCGGCGGCTACGCTGATGGCGGATTCGATCCGACCAAGGCGGGCTATTCGGCGGTTTCGTTCAGCGGCATTTCAGGGCGCACCACTCGCATCCTGCTGGACGGCCAGGACGTCACCGATGAGACGGTGGGGACCACCATCTTCAACATTTCGCAAGGTTCTATTGGTGAAATGCAAGTCAACCGCTCGACCGCTGATCCTTCCACCGACATCACCTCGCAGGGCTCGATTCTGGCGTCTACGAGGTCTGGCACCAACCACTTCCACGGCCAGCTGTTCTATCTTTTCCAGGACCAGAGGGCAGGGGCGGCGACCTTTGAAGACACCTCCTCTCCGTTCCAGCGCAACCAGTTCGGCGGCAGCATCGGCGGCCCGATCCTGCAGGATAAGCTGTTCTTCTTCGCCAATGTCGAGAGGCTGAAGCAGGACCAGTCGGCACCCGTAAGCATGGGGCCGCTGTTTGCCGCGATTCAGGCGCAATATCCCAACGTGGGAAGCCCGGACCGCGATACCTATTCCGCGGGACGGCTCGATTTTAATGGTCCTCACGGATCGCACTTTTTCGTTCGCGGCAATTACGAGGCGAACTCTTTTGACACCGGTGACGTCTACTCCACTTATGCCAACCGCGATAACGCGTACGGCATTGCCGGGGGCGCCGACTTCTCAAAGGGCTCTCTTACCCACAGCTTCCGCGGCAGCTATGAGAAGTTCCATAACTTGATTGGCGATACCACGGCAGGAAACACGTCCATCTATAATCCGATTCCGGGGTTTGAGATCCTGAACACCGCCCAGGGCCTTGATGCCGGACCGAACGACAATGCTCCGCAACAGACCCTTCAGTCAGACAAACAGTTGCGCTATGACGGAAGCTGGACGAAGGGTTCGCACAATATCCGCTTCGGGGTAAGCCTCAACCGGATTCTGGGGGGCGGGTTCGCGGCGTTCTTCGGATATGGGCCCAGAGCGTCCGAGGCTTCGTCTTCGCTGCTTCCGGGAGGAGATCCAACTAA
>JBOGMA010000201.1:0-3042 GCA_050746465.1 Acidobacteriaceae bacterium | reverse complement strand
GCACATGATCCACGGAATGACCTACTCCTGGACCGGCCTCTCGCTCGAAGAAATCGAATCAGCCGGCAAGGCCGTTGTGATCTTCGGCCTCGGACTTGTGGTCGTTTACCTCACCCTCGCCGCTCTCTATGAGAGTTTCGCCCTGCCCTTCATCATCCTGCTCGCCGTGCCGATGGCGGTCCTGGGCGCGTTAGGCGCGGTTGCAATGCGCGGTATGGCCGACGACGTCTATGTCCAAATCGGACTCGTCATGCTCATCGGCCTCTCAGCCAAGAATTCAATCCTGATCGTCGAGTTCGCTGAGCAGATTCGACAGCGCGGCAAAACCATCTTTGAGGCGGCCATCGAAGCGGCGGAGCTCCGTCTCCGGCCCATCCTCATGACTTCCGTTGCATTTATTCTCGGAGTCGTGCCGCTCTACATCGCCAGCGGAGCCGGCGCAAATGGCCGCCGCTCGGTCGGAACCACCATCATCGGAGGAATGGTGCTCTCCACATTCCTCAACCTCATCTTCATCCCTGCGCTCTATGTCATCCTGGAATCGGCCCTCAGCCGCTTCCACAATAAGAAGCCGCAGCGGGAAGCGCTCCCGGCGGTACAGCACTAAGTTACACCGGCTCCGGCGTTTTCGCCGGAGCCGGCTTTCTTCTCGCGCGAGGTTTCGCCGGCCTCACCGCGCTCTGCCCCGCTTTGAGAAATGCTTCGCCGCGCAGCGCGTGAGCCTTCGGAACCGCTCTCGCCTTCTTGATCGCAAAATTCGCCATCGCCTCAATCACCCACTCGAAGGTCTCCGGCCCTACTGAATTCAGGTCCGCATCCGGCGCAGGATTCATAAAATCAATCGCGTAAGGAACTCCGTCGCACACCGCGAACTCCACCGTGTTGAAGTCGTACCCAAGCGCTCGGCACAGGGTCAACGCATCCGCGCGCAGCCGCTTCAGCAGTCTCCGGTTTGCAGGCGGAGCATCGCGCAAATATCGCTCGTGGTACGGCCGCCGCGGATCGTAAGGCACAATCAGCACCTTCTCCTGCCCCACCACAAAGCACCGGAAATATTCCGTATAATCGACTTCCCGCTGCAAGACCATGCACAAATCGCGGCTCTGGTCGTAGGCGCGGAAGAACTCCTCCCGGTTACGGACATAATGCACGTCCCGCCATCCGCCTCCGTCAATCGGCTTCAGGTAAGCCGGAAACCCAACCGCTTCAAAAATCGCGCCCCAGTTCAGCGGATATTCCAGATTACGCATCGTGCGGTCAGTCGCGCCCTTCGGCAGGTCCTTGTGCGGAAGCATCACCGTCGGCGGAACTGCCACGCCCAGCTTGTCAGCCAGCGCATAGTTGAAGAATTTGTCGTCCGCCGACCACCAGAAGGGATTATTGATTACCGCCGATCCCCACAGCGCCGCATGCTTCAGATAGGCGCGATAAAACGGAACATCGTGCGAGATACGGTCCACGATCACGGCGTACGCGGGCGGCCGGTCAAAGGCCACGCCTCCGGTCTGGATAAATTCCGCCACAATTCCCGAAGGCTCCTTCGAATTAATGCGCTCCACCAACGCGCCGGGAAATGTGTTTTCCAAACCGAACAGAACGCCTATTTTTTTCACTGAAATTTGCCTTTGCGTAGGGATGAGGATCGGGGCCGCTCGGACCGGACCCCTTAGCCAACCTTAAAACATTTCGTCCCCACGCGGAACCGATCCCGGGAACCACCGCCACCAGACATTCGTAATATGAAGCAGGTGGACTCGATGCTGAAGTTCCTTCTCTGGTGTTTGCTTTTTGTCTTCTGCTGGCCGCTCGCGCTGCTGGCGCTCGTGCTGTATCCCATCGTCTGGCTGCTTCTGCTGCCCTTCCGCCTCATCGGCATTGCCGTCGGCGGCGCGCTGGAACTGGTTGCCGCGCTCATCTTCCTGCCCGCTCGCCTCCTTCGCGCCATTTAATCCACCCGAAGCATCTATCGCGGAAAACGCCAGTCCCTGCTAGTGTATGTGGCAGGGGCCAGGCCAAAGGGGGAGCGATTGCAGGCGCCAACGCGGATGGAACCCGAACGGCAGATCCTTTCGCCGCGTCTGCACCGTTTCACCCAGTTCCATAGCCAATTTCTCCCTGACGATCGCGACATCACCATCTACCTGCCTCCCGGATACGACGAAGACCCGGCCGCCAATTACCCCGTCCTCTACATGCAGGATGGTCAGAACCTGTTCGACTTCGCAGCGCCCGACGATTCCTTCGTAAAGCGCCGAACCTGGCAGATGGCCCAAACGGCTGACGCCGCCATCGCCGCCGGCCAAGTTGAGCCGCTGCTCATCGTCGGCATCGCCAACACGGGGCATCGCCGCCTCGCCGAGTACACACCCACATCCGACTGGAAACTCGGCGGCGGAGATGCCGACAAATACGGACGGCTTCTCGTCGACGAGCTGCTTCCCTTCATCGCCGCCCATTACCGCGTGAGGCCCGGAGCCGCAAACACCGGCCTCGGCGGCTCTTCCCTCGGAGCACTGGCCAGCCTCTACCTCGGCCTCAAACATCACGAGTTCTTCGGCAAGCTGGCGATTCTCTCGCCGTCCGTCTGGTGGAACCATCGCGCCATCCTCACTCTGGTTGAAGAAATGGCTCCGAAGCTAGGCCCACGGCCCCGGGTCTGGCTCGATATTGGAGAGTGTGAAGGCGAGCGCGCCATCGCCGACGCCGACCTGCTGGAGCGTCGGCTGCGCGCCCACGGCTGGCGCGCCGGAACCGACCTGATCTACCACCGAATCCCAGGCGGCACACACGACGAAGCCTCATGGGCGAAGCGAGTCCAGCCCATGCTCCGTCTCCTGTTCTCGTGCACAAGCCCATCCGTGGATTCCTGAACGAACTGTCTCAACGACGGGGTTACACGTGAGTGTCGTTCGTTTGCCATTCGGTCGTCGCTTGCGTTTTCTTTGTTTTGGGGCTTGGTTGTAGTTCATTGATTTGATTGAGTTTTCAACAAATCGCTTTTGTTCTATGTTCTTGATTTCGGGGTGGTTGTTCTTAACATCC
>JBOGMA010000200.1:0-4178 GCA_050746465.1 Acidobacteriaceae bacterium | reverse complement strand
GAAACAAAGCCACGCCTCTCTTCAACTTGCGCTTCAATAGGATTCAAGTCGGCGTCGAAGCCGCAGTTGACCGGACAGGGTCCCACCCCTATTGGCTTTTGGACGTGTTCTTATCAACCGACGACGGCAGTTGCAGTTCCACCAGAGCAAAGCGTGTTCCCGTCCCGTCGTTCTTCTCAATTCCCACCAGGTGCTGGTGATGCCGCGAACCGGCTTTCAGCATTGTGCCCTCGGAAATCTGGACATGCGTCCTGCTGTCATCGTTCCCGCAGCTCAGGCCTTCCTGGGTCACCGCTGGACTGCCCACCGCCTGGTCTCCCTGGCAGCGAATCACGGTTCCATATCGGCCCATGGCCTTCTGGTAAAAGTCCAGCACCTTGTCCTTCGCGTCGGAGGTTTCGTAGTTCACCACCTTCACCCGTAGCTGCCACTCCCCAAAGCCCATGTGAATATCGGCCGACTTGTCTCCGTCCTTGTCCGGTGCAATGGTAGCGCCTGGATATACGGGAAGCCCTACGTCGGCGGCATTGGTATCGCCTGCATTCACGTGCAGCCCGCCCAGAGGCGTATCGATCTTGACGTTTTTCTCCTTGCCGTTTGCATTCTTTTCAACCGTCATGTGGCAGCCGGCGGCCAGCAGCAAGCCAGAGGTCACGAACAGGGCGAGAAGCTTTTTCATAAACGCAGCGCCTCCTGCGGAAATTTCCCTGCAAGAGCATACGCGAAATGCCATGTAACTGTTCAGCGAAAAATTCCGGAATCCGCCGGGCAAGCCACTTTTCTCTTCGCTGATATTTTCTCTTCGCTGATAAGTGACCGCTGAACTCTTTCTTGGCCTATACTGGCGGATAACAGGCGCGGAAAGGATTTTGGATGAGGGGCCAACGGTGCGCCAACGGCCAGGTGGTATGAGGAAAACATCTCAAAAGTCGAACGGGACTCCGGCCCCCGTTGCCGTTCCGGTCATCCCCGACAAACTCTACTTCCGAATCGGCGACGTAGCCAAACTATGCGGCGTCGAAGCCTATGTTCTGCGCTTCTGGGAATCGGAGTTCCCGCAGCTCAAGCCCAACAAGAGCGGGACCGGACAGCGACTCTACCGCAAACGTGATGTGGAACTGGCCCTTCGCATCAAGCGATTGCTCTACGCCGACGGCTACACCATCGCCGGTGCGCGGCAGGTCTTCACCGCCGAATCGCGCGAAGCGAAAAAGCTCGCTCAGTCCGAGCTTCCCCTGGCGAAAGCAAAAGACTCTACGCCAGTCTCTGGCCGTGCCGCTCCGCTGGAGAAACTGCGCGGTGAACTGCAGGAGATTCTCGGGATTCTCTCGACTCCGGTGAAGACGGAAAAACGCGGCCAGACCAGCCGGACTCGATTTCCCGGCGCAAACCGGAATGATCGCGGTCTGTTCGACGCCTGATTCAGCGAATGGTTCCGGCTGGCTCTTCCTCCGGCGCATCAATGGCGCCCGTCGCCATGAATCGTTCCATCGCCGCCATAGCGCAGCCTTGTCCGCAAAGGTGGTACATATCCGGATTTCTGCTCTCGGCCGCGTTCCACGGCAGGAGCGTAAAACGCTGGCCAGGCTGGCCTTCATCGAAGCACGGAACATCTCCGAGCAGAACCATCCACCAGTGGTTGGCCACACCCTTCTTTTTGCCGCAGATGTCACATGTAAAACTTACATCCCAGGTCATCATTGCACCCCGGCAACCCTGCCCGTTTCGGACTTGGTTGCTCCGAATACATTAGCGCAGATCGGACCTGTATGGCGCGAAAAATCTGCGATGTTTGTCATGGAGTCGGGCAACCTGCACTATTCACCGCCCATCCAACTGCGCACAAGAAAGTCCTTTGCCCTGGAATTGAACCCCGATCCCTCGGCAAAGGTCATTCGATTGCTCAACATAGGTCATTTGGTGTTGCACGGTTCGTAAACAGCGAGATGGTGTGTAAATATTTCCACCGTCAAGTCGCTCCTCCACTCCCCAACCCGGATACTCATGAATGGGTATCCAAAGGAGCTGTATTTATGGTTTGCCCGACTTGCCTGACTTTAGATAAGTTTCGGCTCTCCCACTTTCGTTCCAGTGATGTCTCGCCTCTTTTGGTCTTGCGGTATCCAGTGCGCTGCCGTAAGTGCTCCCATAGGTCGCGCGCCGTACTCCTGTACGCATACCACTTGTGGCAAAGCCGAAGACACCGCCGCCAGTTGATGGAACACCGCAGCACCGCTCACTAGCATTCAGTCAAGCCGAACAAGAAATGCCGCGCCCTCTTCGATCCGGATGTTCCGCACGATCTGAATGGCGCGGCCTTTGTCGCCATTTTCCGGGCGAATTCTCACCCAGCTCCCCGTTGGCCCCTTGAACTCGATCACGCTCGCCGCTTCGTATTTCCTGGCGAGCCGCTTCTCTAGTTTTTTCGCCGTGCGCGCATGTTCAAACGCCCCGATCTGCACGCACCAGCGCCCGCCCTGGTAAATCGGCTTTGGACTCCCGTACGCGTCAATGCGAACTTTCGCAGTCCCGGCGCGCCACATCCCCAGCTCTTTCGCCGCTCCCAACGATAGATCGAGAATCCGTCCCGGAACGAAAGGACCGCGATCCGTAATGCGCATTGTCGCCGACCGACCGTTCCCAAGGTTCGTTACACGAATCAGCGTTCCGAGAGGCAGGGTGCGATGCGCTGCCGTAACGGCGTTCTGGTCGTAGATCTTTCCGTTCGCGCTTCGACGATTGTTGTAGGGAGGCCCGTACCAGCTCGCGACGCCCACTTCGGTGTAAATCGGCCGCCCCTGCGGAACCTCCTCCGCGCCCGCTCCCGACTCTGAATTTGGAACTGTCGGTGAAGCCGCAATCGGCGGCGGTGGCGGAGCCGCCGCCACCCGTTCCCGGTGCCCGCAACCGGCAATCACCAGCAACGCGCCCGACAATACGGCAATCCCGCTCCACGCCCGCACTCTAGCGAACCCCTTTGCTGCCGTCGAGACGTTCCGCCAGCTTCGATAATTGCTCGGAGGCGGCCCGCAACGCGCGAGAAGAATTGTCCCTCACCTCCGGCACGACTACATCGTTGAGGTAAGTGATCACCTTTTTCACTTCTTCTTCAACCCGCGGCATTTCTTTCTTGAACTTCGACTCTACCTTGCTGCCAAAATTCCGAACCCGATCTGCGGTTTCATTGCTCATAGATCAAGTATCGGCAGCGCGGACGTGCAGCGCAATCGAACTCTGGCCGCCGCGTGCCAGACGAGTTACCTCGCGCGCAAATCGTCAGCACAGGCAGCCGTGGTTTGTTACAAAGGAAAGTAGTGCGCCTACTCGAGAAAGTCCTTCCTCATCACAGTTTTTCTTGCGGCAGTATGATCCATTTCGTTCGTGCCGGAGTTCTGCTCGCCCTTTTCGCAGCACAACCGATTTTTGGCCAGGCCGTAGAGCCGCTTCCAGATGCGCCGTCACCGCATTCTGTCCAACGAAACAACACCAGCCTGCCCAGCTTTAACGCCGCCAATATAGGAACGCCCTCGAAATGGGACGGAGTCGTAGACCCCGGGGAGCAGATTCCGCCGCTCTCCACCCGCGACAAAATGCTCTATTGGATTCAGTCGGACACCCATGTCGTCAACTACTTCCCCACGCTGCTCTCCGCCGGGTGGGCACAACTCATCGACGGCGATCCAAAGTACGGCAGTGATTCGGCGGCATTTGGCGAGCGTCTCGGGGCCGCGGTGCTGCGGGAAAATTCGGCGCGCTTCTTTTCGAGCGGCCTGTTGCCGGCCATTACCCATGAGGATCCGCGCTACTATCGGAAAGCCTATGGAAGCATCAAGGCGCGCGGTGTCTATGCGGCGGAGCGCGTCTTTGTGGCGCGACGGGATGATGGAAGCAGCGGGTTCAACTACTCTCTGGTCGTTGGCAATTTGGCTGCCAGCACCCTGACGCCCACCTACTATCCCGCTCCCAGCGCCAACCTCACGGTTGTGCTGACCTCATGGCTGGTCTCGTTCGCGGGCAGCGCGGGCGGCAATCTTTTTCAGGAGTTCTGGCCTGACGCGCGGGACCGGATCTTCCACCATCACTAAGCACTAGGGTTTTAGATTAGAAGTCTGTGGCAGGCGAGGGCTAGTCTGGTTTTTCCTCGTTATAAGGATGATCCGCTGCGGATGACATTGAGG
>JBOGMA010000199.1:0-5266 GCA_050746465.1 Acidobacteriaceae bacterium | reverse complement strand
CCGACGACTTTGAAACCGGCGCGCGCGAGGCGCTGCAACAGGACGCCTCCAGCGGAGCCGACTCCGATCACGCAGTAGTCCACTATTTCATTTTCAGAGTATTGCCGCATGGGTTCGGGGAGCGTCTGCATGGGGCCGAGCCGATGCGCGCGATCCTTCTTGCCATTGAGAAACCATGCCATCAGTGCGTGCCTCCGTGGCCGTGAAGTGAGCCGTGCCCGGGCGGAGCACCCTCCAGATCGATTTCCGAAATGGAATCGGCGGGAGCATTCCATTCGTAGCGTGTTTCATCCTCTTCCCACGGTTCTGGAAGCCCATTCTCAAGCCGCATGTAGGCTCGCGGATATGCCGGACCGCCGAAGCCGATTTCATCCCATGACCACGGGTGCGAATAGTAGGCGGTGACGCAATCTTCCATGAGCAAAGCCCAGAAGCGATGGACGGGCATTTGCTTCCAGACAGGATGGTCGGGATCGGGCTTTCCGTCGTGTAGGGATTTGAGAAGTAGCTCCTGCCGGTATACGGCGAGTTCTGTGAACGGCTGTTGGAATCGGGCCTCGGCCATCTCGTTGATAGCCTTTAGTCCGAGATGATATGCGTCGCGATCAGGAGGCATATCTCCGTAGCGGAATCCGTTCAGTTCATTTTTGTAGAGCCGTTCGTCGATGATCGGAAGAATCAGAATCGTGCGGTTATCGGCGCGGTCATCCTGGGGAATTACGCGGTCTATGATCGCGGCGAGCAACTCGGCTTCGGCGGGTTGGAAGAAGCGGATTTCCGGCTGACGATCGACCCGCTTTACGACTACGTCGCGTGTCGTTTCATCCCACTTCTTTTGTTGGCCCAGCGTGCTGTAGCCGGGATAGTAGCCGGGCTGCTCCAAATCGCGGATCGGCTCGCCGGACTTCGGCTTCGTTGGAAACGAGCGTTTGCGGTTCATTGGCGCTCCCGGCGAAGAAGGCTGGCCATTAGGCCAAGAAATCCGCAGGCTGCGAACAGCAGCGGCGCGAAAATGGGAGGCCCGTAGAGCGCGTTGTAGAGCGGCTTCTTTTTGCCTCCGGGGCGACGGAAGATTCCGCGCGCGTGAAAGTAAAAGCCGATGGCGCCGTTTGCCAGGGCCAGCGCGGAAGAGGCAGGCAAAGCCGTGTTGGCCATTCGACGGCTCTTTACCGCGCCTGCTGCGGAAGCCATGATGAGTGGCGTGAGAAGGACAGGGCTCCACTGCACTCTATAGCGGAAGTTCGATTTGTAGTGGGAGTACCAGGCTTCGAACCCGCTGAATAGAGCCCAGAAAAATGTGACTGCGGAGAGATGCCTCTGGAAGCGCCCATAGCGTAAATCCTCACGCCATCCTGACTTGCCGGGCAGCACTTCATCCGCAGCTTCGCGTGCGCGTTCTACGAGACTGCCGAGTTCCTCTTCGCGACGTAAATACGATGCCATCAGGCCGAGATATGCGCTGGTTCCGAACAGGAGCGGCGCGAAGATGGGTGGACCCATAACAATGTTGGTAATGGGAAGACCCCAGCCTCCGGGTTTGCGTGCGATGCCGCGGATATGGAAGAAGAATCCGATGATTCCGTCGGCAAGCGTGACGATGCTGGCAACACGCAACGCAACGCGCGCGCCCCAGCGACTGAAGATGCCGGAGAAACCCGTGCCCGCGACCACTCCGCTGAGAATGACGGGCGTGTACATGATGGGATTGCTGTAACTTCCCCGATAATGCTCGTAACCGACTTCAATACCGCTGGCGATGCTGGTCGCTGTGACCACAAGGCACAGACTGCGTTGGAAACAACCACGCCGGATGTGCTCCAGCGCGTTGCTCAACGCGTCGCTTGCGGGCGCCGGCAGAGCGCGTTTGCCTGCGCGTTCGAGTTCGGTTGTAAGAACAAAGCTCATGCGACTTTCCGCAGCCGATCAGCGGCGAAGCGTTCCGCATCTTTCCGTTTGAATAGGATGCCGAGGCCGGGAGCGGAACGGTCGGGTTCCAGCTTGCCGTTTTTCGGCGCTATGAAACCATCAAAAAGCATCTGCTCGATGCGAACGTGATCGTGAAAGTATTCAATGTTCCGAAACCCCGGTACAGCGCAGGCAACGTGCATGTGGAGCGTGGGCGCGCAGTGAGCGGAGAGCGGGCATCCAAAACTCGCAGCAATGGCCGCGCCCTGAAGGAAGCCTGTGTAGCCTTTGCAGCGAGTGCCGTCGAGTTGCAGCACGTCAACCGCGCCGGCTTCCAGCATTCTTCGGAAATAGAATGGATCGTAACCGTATTCGCCGGCCGCAATGTCCATAGTTGTGGGAGCTGAGTTGCGGACAAGGCGAAGGTCGGCAAGGTGATCGGAACTTACCGGCTCTTCGAACCAGCTCACACCGTGTTCGGCAAATTTGCCGGCGAGCGACAGGGCCTGTTTCGGGCTGTAGGCTCCGTTTGCGTCGACAAAAAGCGCGACGTTGGGGCCGATTGCTTTCCGCGCCACGCGAACCCGCTCAGGGTCAGACTCCGGGTGGGATCCTATCTTCATCTTCACCATCTTCAAGCCGTTCTTTGCCCATCCGGAGAGCTGATCCGTGAGTCTTGCATTCGAGTACGATGTGAAGCCTCCGCTTCCGTAGGCGGCCACTCCTGATTGGGCACTGCCGAGCAGTTCAGATACGGAACAGCCGAGCAATCGGGCTTTCAGGTCCCAAAGAGCGACGTCAAGGGCGGAGATCGCCATGGATGCGATCCCGCGGGTGCCGTCGTTCCGAACCTGCTGGAGCATGGATTCATGAAGCCGCGGAATATCAAAAGCCGATTGCTGGGGGAGACATTTTTCAGCCATGTGCTGTGCTTCGAGAGCGACGGATTTGCTTCCGTAGGTGTAGCCGAGGCCGGTTTCTCCCCCGGCCTCGATCTCGGCAATGATTATGGTTGTCGAATTCCAGGCAAAGGTGCCATCCGCTTCAGGATCATCGGTCGGAATGGTATATGCCGCGACGGAAACTTCCTTGATCGCCGCCTGAGACAGCCCCATGAATATTGAGTCCTTTCTGTTGCGTTACACCAATTCGCGCACTCTCTCGTGGGCAGTTGTCAGCACGATCTTGGTTGTATTTGGCTCGCCGCGCACGAGAGCTTCGGCAAACTTCGCTGCTTGCCCAGGCTTGATCTTGGCCGGCATCGGTGGCGTGAACTGGTCGACAACAGCCTCAATGAGGACGGGGCCCGGCCTGTTGACGACGCGGTCCAGTTGTGAAGCGCAGAGATTCGGGTCTTCGATGTGGACCGCTTCAATGCCGGCGCCGCGCGCGATCATGGTGAAGTCAGCAGGATAAAGATCGACCCCATATTCCGGGTTTCCGAGGAATACCATTTGCTCCCACTTGATTTGACCCAGCGTGTTGTTCTTAATAAGGACGATTTTGATGTTGAGCTTGTACGCGGCTACGGTGATTAGCTCTCCCATGAGCATGCTGAGGCCGCCGTCGCCGATGATGCAGTAAACGGGGCGGTCGGGATACGCGACCGCAGCGGCAATGGCGTAAGGAAGGCCGCATGCCATGGTGGCGAGGTTGCCAGAGCAGCTATGCTTTTGTCCGCGCAGTGCGGGAACATATCTGGCCCACCATGTGGTAATGGTTCCCGAGTCGGAGATTACGATTGCGTTGGAGGGGATGCGCTTGCCGAGTTCCCAGCCGATTACCTGCGGCTTCATCGGCTTGTCCATCCAGGTGCCGCGCTCTTCCATCAGCTTCTGCCATTCTTTCTTCCCCTTCTGCGCCTTTTCCAGGAAACCCTTCTTATGCTGACGAACCTTGGGAAGCAGCGCCCGCAGGCAGTTCTTTGAATCTCCTACGAGGCCGACGTCGACGGGATAGCGCAAGCTGATGCGTTGTGAATCCAGATCAATTTGCACGCATTTTACCGAGCCGGGCTCGGGGAGAAATTCAATGTAAGGGAAGGAGGTCCCGACCATTAGCATGGTGTCGCAGTCTTCAAGCGCATCCTGGGATGGTTCTGTCCCAAGCAGGCCGATGCCTCCTGTCGTGTAAGGAGAATCGTCGGGAACCGCAGCTTTGCCCAGAAGCGGCTTGATAATCGGCGCTCCCAGCTTCTCAGCCATTGCTTCCAACTCGTCTGTGGCATGGAGGGCGCCTTGTCCGGCGAGAATTGCGATTCGCTTACCGCGGTTCAAAATGTCGGCGGCGTGCTCAAGATCGACGCTGGAGGGCAACTGTTCGAAATGCGCGGGCACGGCTGACGTGTGATGCACGGGATCGCGCTTGGAGCGGCCCCTCTTCATGGACTCGACCTGAACGTCTACGGGAATGGTGATATGCGAGACGCCCCGCCGGGTGAGCGCCGTGCGAATCGCGAGGTCGGCCACTGATTCCATGTGCGCGCCGTTCATAACCCGCTGGTTGTACTGCGCTACATTCATATACAGCTTGTCCAGTTCCACGTCCTGCTGGGTGAGGGTGCCGATGAGATCGCTATGTTGCATGCCGGTGATGGCCAGCACCGGCTGTTGGTCCATCTTTGCGTCATAAAGGCCGTTGAGGAGATGAATGCCTCCAGGTCCGGAGGTTGCGATGCACACTCCGATCCGCCCGGTAAATTTCGCGTATGCGCAGGCCATGAATGCGGCCGATTCTTCATGCCGGACGTGAATGAATCGAATTTTGTCTTTCTGTTTGCGGAGGGCCTCAAAGACTCCGTTGATTCCGTCTCCCGGCAATCCAAATACGGTATCGACTCCCCAGGCAATCAATCGTTCCACAAGTACATCCGATGCATCGGCCACAGTCGTCTCCTGAGAAGGGTTTTCTGGGAATGCGCTCGCCAGATACTGGTTTGGACGCAGGTTAGCGACGGGGAGTTTGCCTGTGCGAAACGCTGATCGTGAACAGACTCTTATACTTTCAATGAGGGCAAAATTGATTTCTGCGATTCGATTCTTCTGGACGGCGACAAGCGGTTCGCGGTTGCGTCCGTGGCGCAGCGAGTATCTGAAGTGGCGCATTGAAACCTACTCGGGCATGAAGGCGGAGAAGATTACCGCACTCGATATGCTGCGCTTTACATGGCGAGAAAGGTGGAATCTGATGTCATTTCTGCGATGGGCGGGAAGTCTGGAGAAGAAGGCTGCCGCCGGCAGGGAATGAGTTGAAGGAGGAGTAATGGGCGAGCACGTGAAGCTGAAAGCCGTAGACGGTCATGAAATGGAAGCTTACGTCGCTACACCGGCGGGCGATCCCATTGCGGCGCTGGTCATCATTC
>JBOGMA010000198.1:0-6350 GCA_050746465.1 Acidobacteriaceae bacterium | reverse complement strand
GCTTATTGCGCATGGCCGTGAAGGCATGCTGACGCTGCGCGGGTGTGCGCGTCTCCATGAACTGCTGGAGAGGCCAGAAGCCATCCAGGCTGAACCGGAAGTCGGGGTGCGCGGCCATCATTTCCATCGCCTCATCGACGACGTGGCTGTGAATGGCGGCGACCTTCGCCTGGTAATCCGAGTAGCCGATATCGAGATGGATGTGAGGGACGAGATACAACGTCCACTTCTTCTGGGGAGTGAGAGTGGTTTGGTAATGACTCCGTCTGCCGTGCCCGGACCAGATGACTTCGGCTTTGGTTTCGGCGGGAAACTCGGTGACCTCGAATCGGAGCCTGCTTTCACCAAAGGCGCTGGGTTGCGCGTTCTGGTGGTAGGCTTTGCCGCCGATGGTCAGTTCAACATTGGTCGCCATCGGCCCGCTGTGGCGGATGAAGACGTCGATGAGTTCGTCAAGCTGGCCGTTGACCTTCTTATAGAAGATGGTTGGCAGTATCCGGGTCGTTTCGGCGGTGCGGAAAGGCGTGGTTTCGCGGGTCAGGGCGACGGCGTCGTACGTCAATGTGCCGCCGGCTACCTGCTTATCTGACACGGGTTGGAGGGTGATGACGTTCTCGCCCTTGTGAAGGTACGCGCCCGGAAATTGGAACGTGACGTCGGCATGAGAATAAGCGGGGTAGAACGAGTTCCATTGGTCGCCGTTGCGGAAGTCGAGCCGCGGATGCAGGTAAAAGGTCCCCTGCTTGCCATCGATTCCGACACGAATGGCTGGAACTGCATCGCTCTCAATCAGGAACGCCAGGTGCATTTCGTATGTGGGAGCGGGCTTGCCGTCCAGGACGAACTGGATGGTCCGGGGAGCCGGAGTCGCAGACTTAACGGGGAGCACCGCGACCTTCTGCATTGCGTACCAGTCCTTCGCTGCATCGCTTTTGCCGATGGTGAACTTCACAGGATGGTCGGGGGTTCCGCCGGGGAATTCGTTGGAGGAGCGGTCGAAGGCGCCAATCTGGAAGACTGTGGCCTTCGCATGCGCAGCGGCAGCATGCAGTGGAGCGCTGGTTACAAGCGCCAGGAGCGCGCTAAAGAGGACAGCCTTCTGTTTCGTATCCATGGATTCGTTCTCCGGTGGGACGAACCATTGTCGGGGGGAGGCGAGCGAGTACGCAAGTCGCCGCCCGAGTAAGCCGGCCGAAATGATCGGTGCGGGACTCATCAATGCCGCGTTTTATTTGGGTGCCGGTCATAGACTTTCTTCGCCTGGAGGTTGAGCAGAAGTTGTTCGCCTCGCTCCTGATCGGTCAGGCCGTTATCTCAAAATGAGATAATAGAGACTACATGAGATGAACTTGTTCTTGATGATTGCTGAGTGGACACCTGTCTCCAGCTCAAATGCATTCGAGTTTTAACTCCTACCTGAGGACCCTACGAAGGCATGACCATACCGCAGCATCCCCTCCGGGCAATTCTTGACAAACGCATCGCCATCATTGATGGCGCGATGGGTACGACCATCCGCACGTACGGGATGAAAGAATCTGATATCCGCGGAGATCGCTTTAAGGATGCGAAGAAAGATCTGCTGAATAACGGCGACCTGTTCACGCTGACTCAGCCGCAAATGATAGGCGATATCCACCGGCGCTTCCTTGAGGCCGGCGCGGACATTATCGAAACCAACACCTTCGGCGCAACCAGCATTGCACAAAGCGAATTTTTTGTGGAGGATCCACGCGAGCACGGCGGCCGGAAGGATCCGGATTTTTACCAGAAGATCATCGACGATCCCGCTCTCAGCAGCCTTGCCTCGGAAATCAATGAACAGTCGGCGCGGCAGTGCCGCGAATGGGCTGACCGACTTGCGGATGCCACGGGCCGTCAGCGCTTCGTGGCGGGAGCGATTGGGCCATTGACGGTATCGCTGTCGAATTCGCCCGATGCGGATGATCCGGGTTTTCGCGTAGTCACCTTCGATCAGGTGAGGAAGGCTTACAGCGAACAGGTACGCGCGCTGATCGCGGGCGGCGCCGATCTGCTGCTGGTGGAAACGATCTTCGACTCACTGAATGCCAAGGCCGCGCTGGTCGCCATTCAGGAGGTTTTTGAAGAAAGCGGCAAGAAGCTGCCGATCATGATTTCAGCGGCGGTAGGCCGCGGCGGCGAGACCATGATCTCCGCGCAGACCGTGGAGGCATTCTGGAACGCCGTGCACCATGTGAAGCCGTTCTCCGTAGGGCTCAACTGTTCGCTCGGCCCGGATTTGATGTACCCATTTCTCGAAGAGCTCGCCAATAAAGCGGATGCGGCGATCTCGGCTTACCCCAATGCCGGCTTGCCAAACCCTCTTTCGCCGACCGGGTTTGATCTTGAACCGGCTGACATGGCTCGTTACCTTCGTGATTTCGCAGATGGGGGATTGATCAATATTGCCGGAGGATGCTGCGGCAACACACCCGAGCATATAGCGGCCATTGCCCGGGCGCTCGATGGACGTCCTCCGCGCAAACTGGAGAACGAGACGGCCGTGGAGACCCGCGCATGAGCACGACCTCGCCTATTGTACCCAGACCTTTGCGCCTTTCCGGATCACAGCCCTTCACGCAGCAACCCGGCGTGTTCATCATGATCGGGGAGCGAACCAACGTGGCTGGTTCGCCAAAGTTTGCAAAGCTTGTCAAAGCGGGGAAGTATGAGGAGGCGGTAACTATTGCGCGTCAGCAGGTGGAGAATGGCGCGAACGTCATCGATATCTGCATGGACGAAGGCATGATCGACGGCGTCACGGCCATGAACCGTTTTTTGCAACTGCTGGCAAGTGAACCTGAAGTCGCCAAGGTTCCTTTCATGGTGGACTCCTCGAAATGGGAAGTGATCGAGGCGGGTCTGAAGTGGCTGCAGGGAAAAGGCATTGTGAATTCGATCTCGCTCAAGGAGGGCGAGGAAACGTTCAGAAAGCATGCGAAAACCGTACTGAGATACGGTGCGGCTGTTGTCGTAATGGCGTTCGACGAGCAGGGACAGGCCGCTACGTACGAAGACAAGATCCGCGTCTGCGAACGGGCTTACAGAATATTGGTCGATAGCGTCGGATTTGCTCCGGAAGACATTATCTTTGATCCGAACATCCTCACGGTTGCTACCGGGATGGAGGAGCACAACAATTACGCGGTCGACTTTATCAACGCAACCCGCTGGATTAAAAGCAATCTTCCGCATGCGAAAGTAAGCGGCGGCGTTTCCAATATCTCATTCAGCTTTCGAGGCAACAACAAAGTCCGCGAAGCGATGCATTCGGCGTTTCTATACCACGCGATCGCGGCTGGCCTGGACATGGGCATTGTGAACGCCGGAATGCTGGAAGTTTACGAAGAGATTGAGCCTGAGCTGAAGGAATTGGTTGAGGACGTGCTGCTCAACCGCCGCCAGGATGCAACCGAGCGTCTTGTGGAGTTCGGCGAGCGACTTAAGGCCGCGGCAGACACAAGTGGTGGGGCGGTCGAAAAGAAGACAGAGGAATGGCGCAACGGCACAATCGAGGAACGGCTTTCGCATGCGCTGGTAAAGGGAATCGACACCTATATTGATGTGGACACCGAGGAGGCGCGAGTCAAATTCGGCCGTCCGCTTCAAGTCATTGAAGGCCCGTTGATGGATGGGATGGGAGTGGTCGGCGATCTCTTCGGCGCAGGCAAAATGTTTTTGCCACAGGTGGTCAAATCAGCCCGGGTAATGAAGAAGTCCGTAGCCTATCTCACGCCATTTATGGAGGCGGAAAAGGAGGCTATGGCCGCCGCCGGACAGGAGGTCAAAACCCAGGGGAAGATTCTGTTGGCAACCGTCAAGGGCGACGTTCACGATATCGGCAAGAACATTGTCGGCGTAGTGTTGGCGTGCAACAACTACGAGGTCATTGATTTAGGAGTGATGGTTCCTGCCGAAAAAATCCTCGCGCGAGCGAAGGAGGAACACGCTGACATTATCGGTCTAAGCGGCCTGATCACGCCGTCGCTGGACGAGATGGTCCATGTGGCTCGGGAAATGGAGCGCAATGGCTTCAAGATTCCGCTTCTGATCGGCGGCGCAACCACTACCAGGACACATACTGCCATCAAGATTGCTCCGCATTATTCCGAGCCGATTGTCCATGTGCTTGATGCGAGTCGCGCTGTACCTGTAGCCACCAGTCTTCTCAGCAAAGAAAACAAGCCGGCATTTGTGGAACAGCATCGCGCCGAGTACGAAGCCGTGCGAAAAGCTTACGCCGCACCGCGACTACAGGTCGTTTCGATTGAAGAGGCACGTGCGCGGCACACGCCGATTGAGTGGCGCAGGGAAGACATTGCGCAGCCGGCTTTCACCGGTGTTCGCGTGTTCGATGATTTCCCTCTTTCCGTGCTGCGCGAGGTTATCGACTGGTCTCCGTTCTTTCATGCGTGGGGATTAAAGGGAGTTTATCCGCGCATTTTTGAACATGAAAAGCAGGGAGCGCAGGCACGCCAGCTCTTTGCCGAGGGAAACGCGCTTCTCGACAGGATCATCCAGCAGAAGCTTATTGTTGCCCGGGGAATCTTTGGTTTGTTTCCCGCGAATGCCGATGGCGACGATGTCGAGCTATACACAGATGAGACGCGAACGACTGTGCTTGACCGGTTCCACTTTCTCCGCCAGCAGGCAAACCGGGAAGGAAGCGAACCGTGCCGCTCGCTCTCCGACTTCATCGCGCCGAAGGACACAGGTCTTCCAGATTTCATCGGAGCGTTTGCGGTCACAAGCGGGATTGGCCTGCAGGAGCTTTGCGAACATTTTCGATCTGAACATGACGACTACAACGCTATCATGGCGGAGGCGCTTGCCGACCGTCTCGCCGAGGCCTTTGCTGAATGTCTCCACAAGCGCGCGAGAGAGGAGTGGGGTTTCGGGCGCGACGAGAACCTCGCGAATGACGAATTGATTCAGGAAAAGTATCGCGGTATCCGGCCGGCGCCGGGTTATCCGGCAAGCCCCGACCATACAGAAAAAGGCACGATCTGGAGACTCCTCGATGTGCAGGCGAAGACCGGCATTCTCATTACAGAATCGTTCGCAATGTGGCCGGGGTCGAGCGTAAGCGGCATTTACTTCGCGCATCCGGAGTCTCGCTATTTCGCCGTTGGCAAAATCGACCGCGATCAGGTTGCCGACTACCAGAAGCGCAAGGGGATGACAGCGGACGAAATCGAACGGTGGCTTGGACCCAATCTGAACTACGATCCTGCCGCTAAAAACTGACTGGGCCCATCGATCTCCTGTCCTGCTGCCGCTTCAATTAAGCAGATCCAAACAAGTAAGAGCGAGCTACGCGGGAACGTCGTGATAAAGCCGATACCGCTCATGCCGTATATCAGGGAAGGCTTTGAATGAAACGGGAGTGGAAGCAGAGTTCGCCGTCCACGGCCCGCCTTTCTGTTTCGCGGCCAGAAGCTGTGCGCGTGTAAAACGGCTTTCAGGCGAGTTGACCGCAAACAGCGTCAGCGGCCCGGAGAACAGCGCAACCGTATTCGGGTGCTGCGGGTCGACAGCCTCCAGACGTTTCACACGATCGATGGAATACTCAATCGTGTCGCCATTCTTCCACTCGCGACGCACGGAAGCGAAGGAGCCGGGGCGCAACTCGCCGCTCCAGCGGCTGCCATTCACAGACAGAGAAGTATTTTGGCCCGCCCATGCGGGAACGCGCAGAGAGATGGTGAAGGTCTGCGGGCTTTCCGTGGTCACGCGCAGCGTGGTTTCGCCGGAATAGGGATAACTGGTTCGCTGTTCGAGCCCGACAAGGACGCCCTGCCGGCGGAACTTGAGGCGCGACGGCACAAAGAGATTGACAGCAACGCCATCGCGGGAGCCGAAGTAGGAGCTGATGCCGTAGTCGGCGGTCACTTGTGAAAACGTTCCTGAGCAGCACGGCCACTGCTCCGGGTAGTAAACCTTGGCGCCATCGTTGTTGTAGTCGGAGTAATAAAAGCTGAAACCCGAAGGCTGAATTGGATCGGCTCCGAGGATCGTGTTGTAGAGCACCTTCTCCATGCTGTCGCCATAGCGGCCGTCTCCAGTAATGCGCATAAGGTAACGGACAATCTTGAAGTGGCCATAAGAGCCGCATGGTGTCTCAAAGCTGGAGTGCGTGCCAGTCAGGCTGTCATGGAGCCCGCCGCTGCCCGGCTCGACAAAGGCTTCGTTCGGTCCCCAGCCGCCAGTGGCAAAGCTCTGCGCCAGCACGAAGCCGAAGCCGTTGCGCGCGGCGCGCAAATGCTTTTCACTTCCCAGAACCAGATAGGCCTGAGAGGCGGAGCTGAGCGCATTGACGTGGCTGTACG
>JBOGMA010000197.1:0-2784 GCA_050746465.1 Acidobacteriaceae bacterium | reverse complement strand
GCTATAAGCCGGCGCGCTTACTGCTGTTGTTCTCGCGGGCCGGGAAATTTTATCGGCATGGTTGTTGTGGTGCCAAACCCAAAGTAATATCGCAGCGGGCGGGCTGGCGCCAAGTTGCAGTCAACGAACATTGTAGAATCAGATTTCAGGAGAAGCCTTTTTTGGATTGCCTCTTCCCCATTCGATGCACCGTCGGCAATCAGTCGGAGCGGATTCCCTGGATGAAGTGGAAAGAGACTCTGATGTTTCTCCGGGCTACAAGGGCAGACACTGGCCAGGTGGGAGCGATCGCACCGTCTGGACCCACTCTGACGCGACTGATGACGAGAGATATCGGTAGGCATTCCGGCCTCGTAATCGAATTGGGACCGGGAACCGGGGTGTTCACGCGGGCGCTTCTAAAGCAGGGAGTACGCGAGAAGGACTTGACACTGGTGGAATGCTGTCAAGAATTCGCAGTAATGCTACGGGAGAAGTTTCCGGAGGCACGGGTGCTCCAAATGGATGCGGGACGGCTGCACCAACACGAACCGTTTCCAGAGGGAACAGTGGGAGCGATTGTGAGCGGGCTTCCGCTCCTGAACATGTCGCCACCTAGAATTTTGAGAATTCTGCGGTGGGCATTTCGGTGGATACGACCGAGCGGAGCCTTCTACCAGTTCACCTATGGACCACGTTGCCCAGTATCCAAGCGATGTTTGGAGCATCTGGGGCTGAGCGCATCGTGCACAGGCCGCGCGCTGGTGAATCTTCCCCCCGCATCGGTTTACCGAATCCGGAAGAGCGCGGGAGAACTTGATCAGTCATCGGCGGGCTGCGATTAGTGCTCACGCACTCTTGCATGCCACCGAACCTAGGGCACCTGATCAATGAAGGCTTGCTGGAGACACGGCCGGGGATCGGAACGGTGGTGTCAAGGCCGCCCAATTTCAGCAAAGAGGAGCGTACGCAACTCCTAGGTCGAGAAATCGAAGAGCTTGTAGTAGAGGCAAAGCGGCTCGGCATCGAGCTGGACGAGGCGCTTCACGCTCTTTCCGCACACTTGAACCGTTTGAATGGAGGGCGCGATGGAGCAAAGGGGAGTAGAACTCGCGGGAAAGGGGCTGGGCAGACATTGATGATGAAAGCGTTCGCCGTGCTGGGATCGACTCTTCTCCTGCTTGCAGGCGCGTTTGCCGCCACAACGCCGCCAGCACCCTCTCCAACCCGCCTGCCTTCAGCGGATCTGGTCTTGCGCAACGGAGTCATCGAAACTCTCGATCCGCTGCAACCGCGAGTGGCCGCCCTCGCCATTCGAGATGGACGAATCGAAGCGATGGGCAGCAATGAAGCAATTGCGCATTGCGTCGGAGCAAATACGAAAGTGCTCGACCTCCACGGAGCGTTCGTGACTCCTGGATTCATCGAAGGACACGGGCATCTTATGGACACCGGTCAATCGCTGATGGAGTTGAACGTCGGGAGAGCCCCGAACTGGGACGCCATCGTGGCACAAGTGAAAGCCGCAGTGGCGAAAGCCAGGCCCGGCGAGTGGATCCTCGGCACCGGTTGGCAGCAGAGCAAGTGGGACAAAGTCCCGCAGCCCAACGTTGACGGCCTTCCCCTGCCGGCGAGCCTCGATGCGGTATCCCCAAACAATCCAGTGATGCTCGACCACGCGAGCGGCCACGCTCTCTACGTAAATGCGGCGGTGCTGAAGCTCGCCGGAATTAACAGCAAGACTCCCGACCCGCCCGGCGGAAGCATCGTCCACGATGCTCAGGGAAATCCCATCGGAATGCTGCGCGATACCGCACAGGACCCGGTAGACCGCGCGTACAGCCGTTACCTCGCCAGCCTGCCTCCGCAGCAAGTTGCAGCCCGGCGCGAACAGGCATTGCAGGCTGCGCTCCAAAACGAAATCAGCAAAGGCATCACCACCTTTGTGGACATGGGCGAGGACTTCAAAACCATCGACTGGCTGAAGCAGCAAGCATCGAAGGGCCTCCCGCTGCGCCTCTACGTCAACATCAATGGCGAATCGGTATCCGAGCTGGACCAGCGCCTCGCGCAGTACCGCCTCATCGGCTACGCGAACAATCACTTTACCGTGCGCGGCATTGGCGAAATTATTTCTGACGGCGCGCTCGGCACGCGCAGCGCGTGGTTCCTCAAGCCCTACAGCGATGCGCCCGACATCACAGGCAAGAATGTAACTCCCATGAGCACAATTCAGCAGATCGGGGAGATCGCCGCGAGGGACAACTTTCAGCTCTCAGTTCATGCCATTGGCGACCGTGCCAATCGCGAGACGCTCGATGTTTTCCAAAAAATATTCGCGGAGCACCCCGCCGCGCACGCCCTGCGCTGGCGGATCGAGCACGCCCAGCACCTGAACCCTTCCGACATTCCCCGCTTCGCCCAACTCGGCGTAATTGCATCCATGCAATCCATTCATGCGTGCTCGGATGCGCCCTTCGTCATCCCCCGCCTCGGCGAGCAGCGCGCGCGCGAAGGCGCCTACGTGTGGCACACGCTGATTCAAAGCGGCGCAATGGTGCTCGATGGAACCGACACCCCCGTTGAGGACACCAATCCGATTCCGAATTTCTATTGCGCCGTAACACGACGCGAAGGCAATGGAACCTATTTCTTTCCAGAACAGGCCAAAACGCGCATGCAGGAGTTGCGCTCTTATACCTGGGACAACGCCTATGCAATTTTCGAGGAGCGCAACCTCGGCTCGCTCTCTCCCGGCAAATTAGCTGACCTCGATGTGTTTTCCGGCAACCTGCTGACCATGCC
>JBOGMA010000196.1:0-2382 GCA_050746465.1 Acidobacteriaceae bacterium | reverse complement strand
TGTCAAAGCTGATGTCGGCGTTTTCTTCGGTGATATTTTCTTCCGCGAGATCGGCGCTGAGCTTGTCGTCGAAGTTGGGGGCGAGCAGGGCGCGCGCGTCTTCGATGATGCGGCAGAAGTTGTCGAGGGCGATGAGGGCGCGCGAGGGAAGAAGTTTTTCGCGAAGGGCGCGGCTGATGGCGGCCCAGGTGCTCGTTCCGGTTTCGAGAGCGAGGCGCTCCAGGGTTTCCAGCGTGGTTTTGCCAATGCCGCGCACGGGCGTGTTGATGCTGCGCTGGAGGGCGATGGAGTCGTCGGGGTTTTGGACGAGCTTGAGGTAGCTGAGCAGGTCTTTGATTTCCGCGCGCTCGTAGAAGGAAAAGCCGCCGACCATGGTGTACTTGATGCCGTAGCGGCGCATCGCTTCTTCAATCAGCCGCGACTGCGAGTTGGTGCGGTAGAGCACCGCGGCGCGCGGATTCTCTTCCTCCTGGCCGGCCTTGCGCAGGTACTTCTGGATGGAATCGGCGATGAAGAGCGCTTCGTTTTCGCCGTCCGGCGCTTCGTAGTATCCGATGAGCGCGCCGCCCTGGCGCGAGGTCCAGAGCGACTTGCCTTTGCGCTGCGTGTTGCGGGAGACCACGGCGCCGGCGGCTTCAAGGATGATCTGCGTGGAGCGGTAGTTCTGTTCAAGGCGAATGGTTTTTACGTTGGGGAAGTCTTTTTCAAATTCGAGAATGTTGCGAATGTCCGCTCCGCGCCAGGAATAGATGCTCTGGTCTTCGTCTCCGACCACGCAGACGTTTTTCTCTTCACCGGCCAGCAGCTTCATCAGCTCGTATTGGGGGCGGTTGGTGTCCTGGTACTCGTCGATGAGCAGATAGCGATAGCGGCGGTTGTAACGCTGGCGTACTTCGCTTGAGGACTTGAGCAGGCGCACGGCTTCGAGCAGGAGGTCGTCGAAGTCGAGGGCGTTGGCTTTTCCAAGTTCTTTTCTGTAGGACTCGAAGATGTGGGCCACGCGTTCACCGGTGGGGTCGGAGGAGTTGAGGTAATACTCCTGCGGATCGATCATGTGGTTTTTGGCCCAGGAGATTTTGGAGAGCACGACGCGCGGCGTTAGCTGCTTGTCATCGAGCCCCATGCGGCGCATCGCGGCCTTGACGACGGCTTGCTGATCGGATTCGTCGTAAATGGCGAAACTTTTGGTCAGACCCTCGCCGTTGATGCGCAGCGCTTCAATGTCGCGGCGCAGCAGGCGCACGCAGAAAGAGTGAAACGTTGCGACGAGCGGCTTGGCGAGCGTGGTGTGGCCGATCAGTTTTTCGACGCGCTCGGCCATTTCGCCGGAGGCCTTGTTTGTGAAGGTGACGGCGAGGATGGAGTCGGGCGCGACGCCGCGCTCTTGAATGAGCCAGGCGATGCGATGCGTGATGACGCGGGTTTTGCCCGATCCGGCTCCGGCGAGGATGAGCACCGGGCCGTCTACGGCTTCAACAGCTTCGCGCTGCTGGGGATTGAGTTTGTCGAGTAGAGGATGCAATGGGGAGAGTCTCTCTATCTATTTTAATCGCCCGCCGAGAGCCGGTTAGACTGGATTGAGGATGACGAAGCAGTTGAAGAAATGGATTTGCGTTTTCTGTGGATCGGCGGTGGGTGCGCGGGCGGAGTATTCGGCAGCAGCGGGCGAATTGGGGCGCGCGATAGCGGAACGCGGGTACGGAATGGTGTTTGGCGGCGGGTCTGTGGGGCTGATGGGTGTGGCGGCGGACGCCGTGCTTGAGGCGGGCGGCGAGGTTGTGGGCGTGATTCCCGACGTGATTGTGGACCGTGAGATCGGGCACGATGGGGTGACGGAGCTGCGCGTGGTTCGAACGATGCACGAACGCAAAGCTGCGATGGCGGATCGTGCGGATGCTTTCATCGCGCTGCCCGGAGGCTTTGGCACCATGGATGAGTTTATGGAGATTGTGACGTGGGCGCAGTTGGGCATCCACTCCAAGCCATGCGTGCTGGTGAACGTTGCCGGGTACTATGACGCGCTGCTGCGGTTCATGGACGGGGCCGTGGAAGAGGGGTTCATTCGAGCTGAGAACCGCGCGCTGGTGCGGGTAGCTCGGGATGCGGCGGAGGCTCTGGAGATTGTGGAGTGCGAGTGGGGAGTGCGGGAGGAAGTTCCTCCGCATGACGAGCGGCTGGATCTACTAGTGGAATAGACAAGCCAATTGCAAGAATCTACATTGATTGACATGGACTGGCGGAGAAAGTGGTGGGCGCTTCCGGTGTTGCTGCTCATCATGGTCGGTTTCTCCGCATACAACTATCGCTCAAGCGGAGGGAATTGGATTTCTACTTTGGCTCCAGAGTTGATCCTGGGATTGGCCTTTGCGGGTACGCCAGTCT
>JBOGMA010000195.1:0-2809 GCA_050746465.1 Acidobacteriaceae bacterium | reverse complement strand
CATCGAGAATAGAGGACGCGAGGAGCGCTTGTTCCCCTTGGACGGTTGCTTGAAGGATTAATTCAGGAAATGTTACCGAATCGGGAACATTCGTCCTGGGTTTGAAGAATTTAGCTATATTTCCGGTTGCGTCTTGCAGGTATGATGAGGCAGGTTTGCGAGCCACAGGGTTGATGGATTGATGAAGCGCATCTTTTTCCTTGTAGTTGCCGGGTTACTCTTGTTGCCGGTGTCGGTGTCTGCCTCGGATAACGGCACGACGACAACAACGACGAGCGCACGTCACCGCCGGGTGCGGCATCATGCGCGTGTCCAGGAGTCTGCGAAGACCCGGAGACGCGTGCGCAGGTTGCAGCATTCGCGGCCGGTGGCCAGAACCAGGACGACCAGAAGAACCACGACAGCCAGAGCGACGGGGACGCACAGAACGCGCAGGACCGCCCATGTGCGGCGGGCGAGGGTTCGCGTACGACGGCATCACCGTTATTATGAGCGCTTCTACGCAGATTCGTTTGTTTCAGATGCGGCGGACTTGACGCAGGGTGATGTTACGGGCGGAGAAGACCCGATGGTGCGCCAAGCGGCGATCAACGCGCTGGGCAACATGAACGGGACAGTCGTTGCGATCGACCCGACCGACGGGCGGATTCTGGCGATGGTGAACCAGAAATTGGCGCTTTCCAGCGGCGCGGAGCCGTGCTCGACAATCAAGATTTCCGTGGCGTTGGCGGCGCTGGAAGAAGGCATAGTCACCAAGGACACGCCGGTGAACCTGGGGCATAACTATCGCATTGACATGACGACGGCGATGGCGCACTCGGTCAATGCCTACTTTGAAGTGCTGGGCCGGGAGCTTGGGTTCCAGCGCGTGAAGCACTACGCCAATGAATTCGGGCTGGGCGAACTGGCGGGCTATGACATTCCGGGCGAGCATCTGGGAACTTATCCCGATGAGCCGCTGCCTCAGGATAAAGGTGGTGTGGGGCGGATGTGCTCGTTTGGCGAGAGCATTTCGATGACTCCGCTGCAACTGGGCGCGCTGGTGGCGGCGGTCGCCAATGGCGGCACGCTCTATTATCTGCAGCATCCCACGACGCCGGACCAGGTATTGAATTTTAAGCCGCGCATCAAGCGGCAGCTCAACATCAAGCCGATCCTTCCCGAAGTACAGGCGGGCATGTTGGGCGCGGTGGACTACGGAACGGCGCGGTCACTGCGGGCGAGCTTCAGGCAGTTCCCGGTGCTGGGTAAGACCGGAACCTGCTCGAACGACGGCACGCGGTTCGGATGGTTCGCCTCGTATGCGGACACGCAGTATGGACGCGTCGTGGTGGTGTTTTTCCTTGAAGGTGGACGCGCGACCTTCGGACCGAAGGCAGCGGAACTGGCGGGACACTTCTATCGCGACCTGCTGGACGACCGCTACTTTGCCGCGAATGGGCCGGCAGAACAAGGCACGGCGACTTCAACCGCGGTGGGTGCGAGCCAGTAAGCAGCGTTCACCGTTCAGGGTTCAGCGATCAGGCTGTCGACGTTGGTGTTCAGTTGGCTTCTTCAGGCGGAGAGCGTAAACGAGGCTACGAATAATTTTGTGCAGGCCCGGGGCGGAATGCTTCCGGGCTTTTGCTTTGCCGCGGAGTGATACAACATCTTCAGGATGATGGGACGATGCTGATTGTGACGGCGGAAGAGATGCGCGCGGCGGATCGCGTGACGACGGAGCGGTTTGGCGTTCCGTCGATTGAGTTGATGCACAATGCGGGCGCAGCAGTGGCACGCTTGATTGAGTGCGAGTTTGCGGGATGCCGCCGGATTTCGGTTTTGTGCGGCAAGGGGAACAACGGCGGCGATGGATTTGTGGCGGCGCGGGCGCTGGCGGCGGCCGGCAGAGAGGTTCGCGTGCTGTTGCTTGGCAGGCCGGAGGATTTGAAGGGGGACGCGAAGACCGTATTTGGGGAGATGGGGATCAGTCCAATGCTGGCGCTGGATGAGGCGGCACTGGATTCTGCTGAGGTAAGCGCGTTTTTGGCGAAGGCCGATTTGCTGGTGGATGCGGTGGTGGGGACGGGGTTCAAGCCGCCTCTGCGCGGAGTGGCGGCAGCGCTGCGCGATCGCGTGAATGCGTTGAAGACTCCGGTAGTGGCGGTGGATTTGCCCTCGGGATGGGATGCGGACTCGCGGGAATTTGTGTTCAAGGGCGCGGTTCGCGCGGATGCGGTGGTGACGTTTACGGCTCCCAAGCTGGCGCATCTTTACGGCGATGTTGCGGGTGGCGTGTATGGCGCGATTGTGGTTGCTCCGATTGGGTCGCCTGAAGATGCGGTGCAGTCGGATCTGAAGCTGACGTGGGCGGGAAGTTCGGCGGCGATGGCGCGCGAGCCGCGCAAGGCGGACAGCAATAAGGGAATGTACGGCCATGTGCTGGTGGTGGGCGGCGCAAAGGGGAAGTCGGGTGCGCCGTCAATGGCTTCGCTGGCGTCGCTGCGGGCTGGCGCGGGGCTGGTAACGGCGGCGGTATCGGAGTCCATTTTGCCGATGGTGGCCGCAATTGCGCCGGAGTTGATGACGATTCCGCTGGAGGAAGATGCCGCGGGGGAAATCGACGCCACGAAGATGGATTGGGATGGGCTGCTGGAGCGGAAGACGGTTCTGGCAGCAGGTCCAGGGCTGGGGCAGAAGCCGGGGGCAGAGCGTTTTCTGCTGGAGTTGATGGAGCGGGTGCGCGTGCCGATGGTGCTGGACGCAGATGCGTTGAATGTTCTGGCGCGGCATGAGGACAAGCTGGATGGCAGTGGGAGGGCGCTGGTGC
>JBOGMA010000194.1:0-9986 GCA_050746465.1 Acidobacteriaceae bacterium | reverse complement strand
TCCTTCACGATTTCCGGGAACCGCTCCAGTCCCCTGCCCTCGCGGGCGTCAACAACCAGCACGGCGCGGGTGATTTCAACCGACTGCGAAACCAGCTCGGCAAAACTCGGCAGCAGCTCGATAGGCAGGTTGTCGACCGCGTAAAAGCCCATGTCCTCGAAGGCTTTCAGCGCAGACAGCTTCCCCGAGCCGGAAAGCCCGGTCAGAATGACGAGCTCGCGCCTGGGTTGAGGATGGGACGGTGTGGCTGAAGCAGCGGGATTGGCGGCTCGGCGGGCAGGCTTCCTCCCCGGAGAAATCTTGCTGCGAGTCTTGTTTGCGGGGCGGGCCATGCGCTCATCCTAGCAGGGTGATTTGTCCAAGAACATTCATGCGGCCCTGCGCTGCGGAAGTCTTTTTGCCTTGGGTCTCTTTTCGCTCGCTTCCCACAAATCTCGTTGAGTCTGCAATGCGAGCCACATTTGCGGGTCGGTATTGAAAGTCTGTCCCAGGCGCAACGCCATTTCCGCGGAAATACCGGCGTGACCATTCAGTACCCTGGAAAGAGCGGTGCGAGTGACTCCCAAATGCTCGGCGACTTCTTTAACCGTATAGCCGCTCATATATGCCGCTAGAACGCGCCCGGGGTGCGACGGATTGTGCATCATTGGCATGGCGATCTCCTAGTGATAATCCCTGTAGTCCACAAGAATGGCAACCTCGCCATCAAAGGCGACGTCAGTCTCCAATTTTGGTTAACCCACACAGCGTACTGGCCGGACTCCTTCCCTTTCAGCGGGTGCCATCCCCAGGCAGGAACATTCATTTGCTCCGGTGACCTGACCACATTGAGCAACGTCAGTTGATCGGCAAGGATTTTGGCGTGTCTGGGCTGAATTCCAGCCTTCGATCCTGTCAGAAAGAACTTTTCCAGCCCTGAGTGCCTGAAGGATCGAATCACATGTGTAGCGTAACGTTACGCTACACCGCTGTCAAGCTTTTCCCCCTATGGAGCCTCAATCAGCTCCATCTTCCCGTCGCGCTTGCGGTGCAGGACTTTCACCCCGCCCTCGTTGTCGCGGAAGACAAAAACGTCGCGGTCACGGAACTCCGCTTCCTTTACCGCCTCCTCGATAGTCATGGGCCGGAGGGCCACGGAGTCGGTGGAGCGGGTCAGGTGCGGCTCATGCACCGGAGCCTTTGCCGGAAAGCTGTGGACCGTGACCGGAATTATTTCCTTGCCGCGGCCGCTACCGTTCTTCCGCGCAGGCAGGAGCGCCTCATCTTCAGTAAGCGTGGCCTTGGCAGGTTTGCGGGGTCGTGCAAGCTGCGGCTCCACGGTGCTCTTCTCTTCCTTCGGCTGCCGCTTCTTTGTATGGAGCTTCTTCCTTGCGCGGATCGCCTGAGTTTCGGCCTTCATCAACGCGTCCCGGAGCGATGTTTCCATATTTGGGCACTCGGCGACGCCGACGATTTTAGTCAGCCGGGTTTTGATGGTGACTTCGGCGGTCTGCCGATATTTCGTCGCACTTAGGATGAGGTGCACGCTGGTCAGCTTGCCGAGTATTTTTTCGATCCGCTCGATACCAGCTTCAGCCTGAGCGCGGAGGGCGCGCGTAATGGTGACCTGCCTGCCCGTGTAGTCGATCTGCATCGTAGAACCCCTTTCAGGAAAAATCAGTTCCCGCCGGGAACAGCGATTCTATACCGTTTTTTCTCTTATTTTCGGATGCGGCGTTGATGGGTGCTGGGAATGTGCATATCTTCGCGATACTTGGCCACTGTGCGCCGCGTGACTTCGATTCCCTGCTGCTGCAGGAGGGTTGCCAACTGATCGTCGGTCAGCGGCTTGCTTGGCTCTTCTTCCTCAATCAGTTTCTTTACCTTGCGCTTCAGCAGCATCAGCGGCGTGGCCGAGCCCTCCGGGCCGTTCACTCCTTCGGAGAAGAAGAAGCGCAACTCATAGACTCCCTGCGCGGTGTGCACATACTTATTGGAAACGGCGCGGCTCACCGTGGAAGGATGAACGCCGATCTCCTCAGCAACTTCCTTGATCATCATGGGATGCAACGCGTCTACGCCTTTTTCGAGAAAATCACGCTGCCGCCGGACAATCGATTCGCAGGTGCGCAAAATGGTGTTCTTGCGCTGCTCGATGTTTCTCATCAGTTGCAGGGCCGAGCGGTAGCGCTCCTTTACGTAGTCCTTCACTTCTTTTTCCGCGCCCGGCTGCGTCAACATGCGCCGATAGCCCCGGTTTAAGCGCAGCGACGGCAAGTCGTCCTCATTCATAACGACGACGTATTCATCTCCACGTTTTACGAAGGCCACATCGGGTTCGATCAGTCTCGCATCGGAACGGTTGTATCGCTGCCCAGGCCGCGGGTCAAGCGTGCGAATAAAGTCGATCGCGTGCTGCGCATCGTCTACCGTCCTGCCCAAAATTTTCGACAGCTCACGCGGATCGCGCTTTTGCAGCAGGGACAAATGCTGATCGATGATGCAGGTAGCCATGTCGAAGATAATGGTTTTGGCGCAAGGCTCTGGGGCAGCCGCGGCTGCCAGTTCCAAAGATCCGTTGCCATCGGCGACCGTGTCGTTTGCCGGTGTCTCTCCGTCTCCATCCTGGTTTTGAACCTGGTGCTGGCGCGCAAAAATCAACTCAAATTCTTTTCTCTGCGCCTCCACCTGCACCAGCAGGCACCCGCGCAGATCACGTGTGCCAACGCCAACCGGATCAAGCTGCTGCACCACAGCAAGGGCCGCATCCAGAAGCGCCTTGGCGCGCTGCTTCATCTCGGGAGAAACCTGCGCCAGGGCCGCATGCCCATTTTTGCCTGCAACCTCTTCGGACACTTCCGGCTCAAGCTGCTCGTGCAGATACCCCTCCAGCAACTCCTCGTCGCTGGCGCTCAGGTATCCATCCTCGTTCAGATTGCCGATGATGTATTCAGCGACCTCGCGCATGGCCGGTGACAGATTCAGGGAGCCAATCTGCCATAGCAGGTGATCGGACAAGGTCCCGGGCTGGGAGAGGTAGTTCTCCAGCGATGGCGCTTCGATCTGCTCAAAATTGCCGGGAGCGCGAAACCCAGGGTCCAGATACTCCTGAAAGTACGTGCCGAAATCGATCTCGTCGAACGGGTCAGTCTTCTTCTCTTCCTCGCCGGACGCTTCACGCATTTCAGTGGCGCGGTCATGCTCAATTTCCTTGCCGGCCACCTCGTCCAGGAGCGGCACACTCTCGTCCACTTCCTCCAAAACCGGATTCTCGGTCATCTCGGCATTGATCATCTCCTTCAGCTCAAGTTTGTTCAACGCCAGGACGCTGACCATCTGCATGAGGCCGGGCGTCAATATCTGCCGTTGAGCTACTTTCAAGCTCAGTTTTGGTTGAAGGAGAGTCATCGTAGCCTGTCTTAAAAAAGTTACCCGTTGGTTATTGCCCAGTTTACATCGGTAGCGCATGGATAGCCGAGGTCTTGCTGCCGCGCCTCGATCCAGTCAATATCGAGCGAATAATCAGCGAATCCAGAGAACCAGAAGAGCAATCAGCCCAACATGAATCAATTCAGCGAGAAGCCCTCGCCCAGATACAGCCGGCGGACCTCGGGATCATTTGCCAGCTGTTCCGGCGTTCCCGCCGCGAAGATTCGGCCTTCATTGATAATGTAGGCCCGATCGGTAACGGAAAGCGTCTCGCGAACATTATGATCCGTAATGAGCACGCCGATCCCGCCGGCTTTAAGCTCCGCGATAATCTCCTGCAGATCCAGTACCGCAATGGGATCAATTCCCGAAAAGGGCTCGTCCAGCAAAATAAACGACGGCTGAATGCACAGACATCGCGCGATCTCCACCCGCCGCCGCTCGCCGCCCGAAAGCGCGTATCCGCGCGTACGCCGGACATTCCCGAGATTCAGCTGCTCGATCAGCTTTTCCATGCGGGCGCGCCGTTCTTCCCGCGCCATGCTCTGCACTTCGAGCACCGCAAGAATATTTTCTTCCACCGTCAGCTTGCGAAAGACCGAGGGCTCCTGGGGCAAATAGCTTACGCCGTATTGTCGCGCGCGAAGATACATCGGGACACGCGTTATGTCCTCGCCGTCGGCGAGGACGCTTCCAGAATCCGGGGAAACGAGGCCGACAATCATGTAGAAGCTGGTGGTCTTGCCCGCGCCGTTTGGCCCCAGCAGTCCTACCACTTCTCCGCGGCTGACCTCTACGCTGACTCCTCGTACTACCTGGCGTCCTTTATAGGACTTGCCGATCTGGTCGGTCGAAAGCTTTTGCATCGATCGCGTCTATTTCTTCGGAGCGCGCGTCTCGGTGACGGCTCTCGACTGACCTCCACTCACAACGACGCTATCATTCTGACTATTGAAAATCAATGTAGATCCCATCGTCGTACCCTTTGTCGCATCTTCAATTCGCGGAGGATTTCCCGGGGCCCCGGTCAGAACGTAGCGCCCATCCGCCGCCGTGTAGACAAGTCTCTCGCCAACTCCCTTCCGTCCCGGCTGTGTCAACACAACATGGCCCACTGCCACAATGCGCTCAAGCTCCGATGATTTGCCCGCCCGTCGCCCTGCTGCCGCCTTCGCGCCCGGCTTTGCCGTCGGAGTGAGATAGACCTGCGTATCATCCGCATAAATGGTTCCGTCCGAATCTCGAGCGGTAACGTCTCCGCGAAAATCCCCGCGCCGGTCGGCGTCGGAGTAGTAGAGCTCGCGGCTCTGGATGCGCATGAGTTCGGTTGCCCGCTTCTTCCCTGTCGCCGATGCGAGGTTCGCTTCCACCACCGCGCCCGAACTGTCCGGCCGGCCGTATGCCCTCAGAGTCGCGGGCTTGCGAGTCAGTTCCAGCACCGGGGCAAGAATAGAGTTGCCGCCCTGCCACATTCGCGCATCCGTCCCGTCTGTCCCGAAAAATTTGCTCGCGCCGTTTGCACGACGCATCACCGCGCGATCCGCTGTGATGTGCACCGGGCCTTCGCCGCCCAGAGTTGGGCCGCTCGCCGCGCCCGGCTTTTCCGAATATGTCGCCTTCACATCGCCGAGTGCACTGGCGTCGCCCGATTCACGCTGGTAGTCGATCTGATTGGCCGACATCTGCAGCATCTTCCCACTCTGGAGCCGCGGGCTCCCGGTGAGGTGCAGGACCTGGTCCGAAGCCCGGTACTCGGCATGTTGCGCCCAGGCCTTCATTGTTGGCGGAAGAACGGGCCCCGGCCCCTGCTTCGGCTGTTGGATCAGAATCACGTGGCCGTCCTGAATCGCCGAGGCGATCTCCATTCGCGAGTGGGCAGACTTGCCTGTTCCGGTCGCGGGGCGCGGAGTTTTCCCCATCGCAAAAGTAACAGCCAGCCGGTCGCCTTTGCTGGTATTGGTTGAGCCGTCCTTCGCCAGTTCGACAACTTCAGTATTTCCAGAACCGTTAAGTCGGCGAATCGCTTTGCCGTCAGCCGTCAGGTCCGCCAGCAACTGATCACCATAAATAGTCGTCGCCTGCGGCGGCCCTTTCGAGGGAACAGTGTGCAGGGCTACCGACGCGTTCCCCATCGCCAGCACCTTCTGTGCGATTGCATGCTTGCCCTTCGGTCCTGGCACAAAATCAACATCCAGCCGGGAAGCGGTGATCGATCTCGATGCGGTTCCTTTGGAATCGTGCGCCAGCTTGAATACCTGATCCACAAAACTCACGGCATTGCGAAACGACGCGTGCTTGAGCATGGTGTGGTCGCCAAAGGTCAACGTTGCGGCGTTGGCGCTGCCGGACGTGCTCCCGTCGGCGGTTTTCGACAAATAGTTCACGCCGCCCGTAAGTTCCGAATTCGTTGGCTTGCTCTTGTCGTTCAATTGCGTCAGTGAATTCGTAGCCGTCAGCACAGCGCCGTCTTTTGTAACCAGGCGCACGTGGCCCTTGGCGTTGATGCTTGAGGCCGAGCCGTCTTCCCTGAACCCGACAATGGCCGAATCCGCCGAGCCTTTTTCTGATTCATACTCGGTTCGCGGATTCAGCAGAAACGCCTCCATTGAGCTGCGTACCACCTCGGCGTGCGAAGCGTGCAGTACGGTGGGCTTCGCGCCGGCGCTCGTCAGTTCCACGTCATGGTCCAGAACCAGCACGCCTGTTTTGCTGTTGTAATGCGCGCCAACGCAGCTTCCGGAAGCCTGTGGAGAGGAAAATTCCGTATGCCCGCTGGTATCCGCGTCGCCAGTTTTCTTGTTGAAAACCAGCCCGCTCGTCTTCACATGGATAGTGTCCTTCCCTCCATGGTCCGCGTCGCCAAAGCCCTGCAAGTCGATGGATACGACTCCCTGCGCCTTCACAATTTGCTGCGTTGGATCGAACGTAAAGTCCGAGCCGTAAATTTTGTCTACGCGATTTGTGCCCTGCGGACCGTAGAGCGTAATCGACACGTCATGCAAGGTAGCATTGCCGCCTTTTTTGTACTCAATCAGCTTTGAGGCATGAAGAGTGTAAAGGGTGTGGCCCCCGCTGGATTGCGAATAGGTATAGCCGCTGGCCGTCTGCTGAATATTCACGCCGAGCCTTGCGGGAAGGTCGCGGCCAATATGACGCAGGCGGTAATGCGCATAGAAAATGAATCCGATCAGGACTGCCACCAGCAGGCCGCCCACGATCAGGATTCCCCGGCGCAGCCTTACGACCGTTATGCGCATGGAGTTATTTTCTCAGATGCCGAAAATGCTCAATTCACGCTTTGCAACCGCGCAATCAGCTTCTGGACCAGCGTTTCGCCGGACTCGGACCAGAGCAGCCGGGTGGAGATGCCTCCGTGCTGCTGCACCTCGGTGGTGAAGTCCACCAGCATCTGGACATTTTGCTTGACGTGCTCCGCTCCCTCCTTGTCCAGGCTCACTTGTTCCTGCAGAAACGGCGTGTCCGGGCCAAAGTCGACGCGAATGTGCCCGTTCTGCTCATACGCTCCCTCGTCAAACTGCGAGCCATAGCCGATGACCCGCACGACGGAAGGCTCCTTTTTCCATATCGGATCGAGTCCGCCGCCGCCTTCAGGCGTCCACAGCTCCCAGATCAATTCGAATTCGTAGGCGTAGTCATCGTGCAGCATCTCAATCGCCGCCGGAATCGCCTCGTGCGGCTGCGAGGCTTGGATGTCCGGCTCGAATTCCTCGTCATAAACGCGCTGGTATACCGGAGCTTCATTCCAGGAGATGGGATAAACGGCCGCTGCGCTTACGCGGGGGGAACCGGCGACCGTCCCGAACAACTCCATTACCCTTTCGAGAGCGGCGGGAAGGCCGGTCAGCCGAAAGTTGGGATACCAGAGGCTCAAATAGAGTTGATCAGCCATTTCCCTATATTAGACGGGCGTGTTGCGGATTCCGATTCAGCGCTCCATGGCCCGCCGAAATAACTCTGTTCTGTTGAAAACTCGCCGATCTATACTTGCTGTTTGCACGAACCATTCACCGAAACCGTTTCACCACCTGGTCCATCTGAGGATTTGAACGATGCGAAAATATTCGTCGCTGCTGGCGCTCGTGCTGGCGGCTGTTGTATCCATTCCTGCTCTTGCTGTAGACAAGAAACCTTCCAAGGCTCCCGCCAAACCTGAAGTTGAAACCACTCCGCCTTCACCGACGGAATCCACCACCCAGGGCATGTTGAGCGTGGGCAGCGAGCACATCGCCTATACCGCAGTCGCCGGAACCCTCACCGTAGGCGCTACCAACGACCAGGACGCCCAGATCGGAACCGACGGCAAGCCCATTCCCGGATCCCCTGCCTCCCTTGTGAAGGACCCGAAAGACGAGCCGCCCACCGCCAGCATGTTCTACGTGGCCTATTTCAAGAAAGATGCCGACCCGGAAACCCGGCCGATTACTTTCCTCTACAACGGAGGCCCGGGCAGTTCCACCATGTGGCTGCATATGGGCTCCTTTGGTCCCAAGCGCGTGGAGACCGCCGGCGACCAGCACCTTCCTGCCGCACCCTACAAGCTGCAGGACAATCCCTACAGCCTGCTCGATGTGAGCGACCTGGTCTTCATTGACGCGCCGGGAACGGGCTTCGGACGCCTCTACGGCAAGGATCCACAGAAGGCCTTCTGGGGAGTGGACCAGGACGGCAACGCCTTTGCCCGGTTCATCACCCGCTTCCTGAGTAAGTACAACCGCTGGAACTCACCGAAATATCTCTTCGGCGAAAGCTATGGAACCACCCGCTCGGCGGTTCTTTCCAACATTCTCGAGAACGAGAAAGACATTGACCTGAACGGCGTGATGCTGTTGTCCCAGATTTTCGATTTCAATTCGGACATCGACGGAGCCCGCGATAATCCCGGCATCGACCTTCCCTTTGAAACGGGCTTGCCCACCTATGCCGCGACCGCCTGGTATCACCACAAGCTGCCCAATCAGCCTGCCGAATTGCAGCCCTTTCTCAAGCAGGTCGAGGCCTTCGCCATGGGCGATTACACCCACGCTCTCCAGCAAGGCACCGACCTTTCAGAAGCAGACAAGAAGGCCATTGCGGAAAAGCTGCACGAGTACACCGGACTATCCGTTGATTACCTCATGAAGGCCAACCTGCGCGTGAGCGGCGGCGACTTCGAGAAAAACCTTCTGGTGAATGATGATATGACCACCGGACGGCTCGACACTCGCTTCTCAAGCCCCACGCTCGACCCGCTCAGCGAAGAAGCTGAATATGATCCGCAGAGTTCAGCCATCTCGTCGGCGTATGTTTCGCTGTTCAACAATTATGTGAGGCGCGATCTGAAGTTCGGAAACGGCCTGACCTACAAGCCTGAAATCAACCCGCACCCCTGGGACTGGAAGCACCACGGCAACCCCATGGGTCTCAACGTAAGCGCCGACCTCGCCACCGCCATGAAGACCAATCCCAAACTGAAGGTCATGGTGAATGGGGGTTATTATGACCTCGCAACGCCGTTCTACGCAGCTTTCTACGAAGACAAGCACCTGCCCATCTCGTCCAAGATTGCGCAGAATATTCAGTACGACTGGTATGAGTCGGGACACATGGTTTATGTGAACGACGCAGCGCTCAAGGAGCTTCACGCGAACGCCGCCGCCTTCATCCGCAGTACCGAAGCCGGCATCAAATAGGTTGGATTCGCAGCAACGCATGAGGCCCGCAGGTTGTCGACTTGCGGGCCTCTCGCGTTTGAAGGTTTTGCTGGTTCAGAGTCAAATGTATGTAAGTTCTGCAACCGTTGAGCCAAATCTGCGTCTCTAGCGAAGGGGCTCCGCGAAGGTTGATTCTATGACATTGCTGATCCTGGCCTATCTGGGCGGCGTACTTACGATCCTCAGCCCGTGCATTTTGCCGGTGCTGCCTTTCGTCTTTGCCCGCGCGGACCGCCCATTCCGCCGCAGCGGCCTTCCTCTGCTGCTGGGCATGGCCCTTACCTTCGCCGCCGTCGCAACCGTCGCCGCCATCGGCGGAGGATGGGTAGTCCGCGCCAACGAATACGGCCGCTTCGCCGCGCTGGTTCTCCTCGGATTCTTCGGCGTCGCGCTGCTCTTCTCCGGACTGGCCGAGTGGCTTGCCCGCCCGCTGGTACGCGTCGGAGACCGCCTTTCCCGCTCTTCTTCCGGAGGATCCGGCACAGGCCAGTCGTTCATCCTCGGCATTGCCACCGGACTGTTATGGGCTCCCTGCGCCGGCCCTATCTTGGGCCTGGTCCTTACCGTGGCCGCGATCAATGGCGCCAGCGCGCATACCTCGGTGCTGCTGCTTGCTTATGCCCTTGGCGCGGCGACTTCGCTGGCCATAGCCCTGCTGGCGGGCGGACGCCTCTTTACTCGCCTGAAGCGCTCGCTTGGGGCCGAGGCGTGGATTCGGCGTGGTCTCGGTGTCGCCGTCCTGCTGGGAGTCTGCGCCATCGCTCTTGGCGCGGATACGGGCGTGCTGGCCCGAATTTCGCTCGGGAGCACGTCTTCCATTGAGCAGAGCCTCATCAACCACCTGAAACCTCACTGGCCGATGGGGAC
>JBOGMA010000193.1:0-7971 GCA_050746465.1 Acidobacteriaceae bacterium | reverse complement strand
AGGTTGTTGCAGATCATTGATTTTGCTCGACTTTCAGGAAAATTCATTGGGGTTGACGAGTGCCATGATTTCCTTGACAGCTCCCGAGTGAAATGAAAAAGGGCCGCGCAGTGGCGGCCCTATTCAGTTTGTTATCCCTATTTCAATTCTACCAAGTTGGGGAAATTGGCATGCACTCGAGTGGGATTTTTTCGATGCGTAGAATCAGGAGATTGCAGGAAAATCGATGCGAAGGGGATTGACAGAAATAGCGGCATTGTCGAAGTGCGGCTGTGCCGGAACGTCTTTGCATCCCCTCCAGATAATCTGCTTTCAGCTACTTTGCGCATGCGTGACTAGCGTCACATTCTGCGGCGCTCATAGCCCTTACGCTAAAGAGTCGAGGCGCAAGAAATGTCCCGACTGGAAGAGGTATGGTATGGGGGCAAACAGAAATGACAGACGCCGTCGGTTCATATTTCTTATCCTCACTGCGTTGATTGCAATCGCGAGCGTGCCAGGTATTCCCGCCTTTGCAGCGAGTTCCAGTTCATCCAATTCATCTGGTTCCTCAAAGGCCGTGGCGGCGAACATCTCGCGCGATCCTTCGGACCTTCCTCCGCCGGTGGGCAACAGAGCGCCGGCTGTGGTGCATGTGACGCTCACGGCTCGGGAGATGGTCGGTCAACTGGATGCTTCCACGGGAACGACGTATCGGTATTGGACTTTCAACGGCAAAGTGCCGGGACCGTTCATTCGCGTGCGTGAGGGAGATACGGTTGAGATCACGCTGAACAATGACAAGTCCGACATGCTGGTGCACTCGATTGATCTGCATGCGGCGCTCGGGCCGGGTGGGGGAGCGCTTTTGTCTCAGGTGCCGCCGGGACAGTCGAAGACGTTCTCGTTCCAGGCGACGGTGCCGGGGCTTTTTGTCTACCACTGTGGGACTCCGATGGTGGCCGAGCATATGGCCAACGGCATGTATGGGCTGATTCTGGTTGAGCCCGCGGGTGGCCTGCCGCATGTGGACCACGAGTACTACATCATGCAGGGGGAGTTGTATACGACGGCTCCCAAAGGCAAGCCGGGGCTGCAGCAATTCAGCGCTCCCAACCTGATGCAGGAGAATGCCCAGTACTTTGTCTTCAATGGTTCGGTGGATGCTGCGAGCAAACAGTATCCGATGCATGCGGATGTTGGGCAGACGGTGCGCATCTTCTTTGGCAATGCGGGACCGAATGACACGGCTTCGGAGCACATGATCGGAGAGATATTTACGAAGGTTTATACACTGGGCTCGCTGACTTCCGCGCCATTGACGGGAATCCAGACGGTGACGGTGCCTCCGGGCGGCGCTGCTGTGCTGGAACTGAAGGCCAGCATGCCGGGGAACTTCAACATGATGGACCACGCGATTACTCGCATGGAGAAAGGCATGCTCGCGGTGCTGGAAGTGAAGGGGCAGACCAATACGGCCCTGATGCATGAGGGGCCGACTCCGCTCCCTGCGGGCCAGACGGAGATGAGCGCAATCACTCCGGCGGACATGAAGATGGAGACGGAGCTGGTGGCGGTGAAGCCGGGGGCCGGCGGTGATGGTATGTCATCCATTGCGGGCATGACGACGGCGTCGGCTGAAGACGCGGGATTGACGCCGCCTAAATTTGACCTGAAGGCGGCGATCCATTCCAACCACAGCCTGGTGGGATGCATGACGCTGTTGAGCGATGGGAAGGTCATGCTGAAGGTCTACCGTTCGCAGAAGGTTTATCGGCTTGAGGCGCAGCCGCTGCTGTTTTCGGCCAATGCCAACCGATTGGTTCATGTGATGGGCTACCAAGGCAGCGTGCTTCCGGTTGAGATGCCTGGCGTGCCGAGCTTCGCGGTGAGCGACATGGATGTGCTGGCGCCCAACTGCGGAACGCCTGTGTCGCTGGCGGAGATCAGAGAGCAACTGGCTCCGCCGACGGCTCCGATTGGCGGTGTGGTCAACATGGGGCATATGTCGTTCGTGCCGGCGACCATCACCATCAATGCCGGCGAGCAGGTTGTCTGGAAGAACACCTCGGATCTGTTCCATGACGTAGTGGATGATCCGGCAAGGGCGGTGAACGTGATGGATGTAAGTCTTCCTGGAGGCAGCGCGCCCTTTGCGTCACGGTCGATGGCTCCGAACACTGTATTTGCTCATGTGTTCGATAAACCCGGCGTCTACCACTACGTTTGCGTGCTGCATGAAACGAGCGGGATGAAAGGGACGGTGATCGTGAGGCCGGGACCGCTGTATGCGTCGAATGGAAGGTCGTCGGGGCAGAGAGCGGGGCAGTAGCGATCGTTCAGACCCCACATCTCAAAAGCGAGATGTGGGGCACCCGGCACCCGGATCCGGCGGGATGACAACTGAGTTTAGTTTGATTGCCGGCCGGTGGATTTGGGCGTGGGTTTGGATTCGGAATTCTGGGCGGTGGCGTGAGCTTGCGCGGTCTCGGCTTTGTCCAACTGGCGATAGATGATTTCATTGCGGACGATGGCTTCGACGTAGTCGCGGGTTTGCGTGAAGGGGATGGATTCGACGAATTCGTCCATGCCGCTATATTTGCCGTCGCTTTGCCAGTCAGTGACGCGACTGTCTCCGGCATTGTAGGCGGCGAAGGCGTACTCGGGGTGGTCGCGGAACTTGTCGAGCAGCTGCTTGAGGTAAATGCAGCCGAGGCGGATGTTGACTTCAGGATCGAGCAGGTTGCGGGTCTCGAAGTGATGGATGCCGGCCTGGTGGGCGAGGGAGCGTCCGACGCGGGGCAGAAGCTGCATAAGACCCCAGGCGTTGGCGTAGGAAATGACGCTGGGGTTGAACTCGGACTCCTGGCGGATGAGTGAGGCGACCATGTAGGGGTCGAGCCCGTTGGCGGCAGCGCACTTTTTTATGGTGTTCCAATAGGGTTGCGGAAAGAGGATGCGCCAGTAGGCGAGAGGCAGCGCGGTGATGGGCGCGGAGACGTAGTAGGGCAGAGCGCGCTTCATGAATCGCATGGCGCGCCAGTTTTCTCCATAGGAGGCGTAGATCTGGGCTTCGGCGAGGCTGCCCCATTGGTCGCTGCCGTCGGCGGCCTGAATTTCAGGCGAGATGTACTCGTTGAGTCCGGCATTGGCGAGGAGGCGGGCCTTGACGAGGTGCGGATCCTGGTCGGGAATGTCGTCGCTTAGCTCGGGGATGTCCTGGGGCTCGAGGCCATCGAGTTCATCGGAGCCGGTGGGGTCGTCGTCGGGCGTGAGGCCCATGTCGGCGAGGCGCTGCAGGGCGAGATCACCATAGTAATAGTGCGGGTAAACGCGGTCCACGGTGCGGTAGTACTTCGCAGCCATGGTGGGGTTGTGTTCCTGGTCGGCGTAGATCCGGGCGCGCCAATAGAGAGCGGATGCGGCTTCGGGGCCTTCGCCGTAGTTCTTGATCTGGTCGTCGAACATTTTGGCGGCCTGTGTGTAGTTGCCGGATCGGTACGTGAGCCAGGCGGCGCGCCAGTGAACGTAGGGCGTGTAGTTGGAGCAGGGTCCGCGATGATGCTGGTCGCAGGATGAAGGGAAGAACGTGGCGAGATCGCTGTAATAGCGGATGGCGTTGGGGTAGTCCTTGCGGAGCAGGTACATATTGCCGCTGGAGTAAAGGGCTTCGGCGAGCCAGGGGCTGGTGGGGAAGCGCGACTCCATTTGCGTGAGGATGGACTGCTGCGTGGAGGTGTCGTTCTTGTCGCGGGCGAGCTCCATCATTAGATAGAGGCGGCGTGCTCCGGCTTCGTCGCTGGTGTCGGGCAGGTGTTCGAGGTCTCGGAGGGAGAGCTTGTTGAGCTTCCACTCGCAGGCGGCGACGGCGACCAACATACGGTTGCGCTCAGAGGCGCTGAGGGAGGATTGAGCGGAGAGCGAGCGGTACTCCTCTTCGGCGTCGCTGTAACGGTGGGCGGCGTAGAGGGCGTCGGCGCGGCGGCTGCGCTCTTTTGCGGAGAGCGAAGTGATGGCTCCGGAGGAGGCGAGCTGCTTGCGGGCTTCGGTGGCTTCGCTGCTTAAGGGAAAAGTGAGATAGATGTGGGTGAAGAGGCGCTGGGCCTCGGCGGCGTTGCCGGCCATGAGGTTGGCTTTGGCGAGGGCTAGCTGGTAGTCGGACTTGTTGGCGATGGACTCGGTGCGATGGGCGCGGAGGACGGCGAGGGAGGACTGCGGGTCGCCCTGCTGGATGAAGGCGTTGGCCTGGAGGACGGGGATCTGGGGATCGAAGACGGAGTCGGGGAAGCGCTTAATGAAGGTTCCAAGAATGGGCTGGGCGTCGGCGAGCTGGTTGTTCTGGAGATACGCCTGCGCGGTGAGATATGCGGCGTAGTCGTCGAGCGAAGTGCCTTCACGGGCGGCGCTTTTGAGGGCGGCGACGGCCTGGGGATATTTGTGGTCGAGCAGGTAGGCGTGGCCCAGCGCGAGCCAGGCGGCGGAACCCGCTTCGCCGGAGTGAGCGTGGGCGTAGGCGGTGACTCCGTTGTATGCGGCGGTCGAGCGCAGCATGGCGAGCTGCTGGGCCATGGGCCGTAGCTGCGAGGAAGCGACGAAGGCCTTGTGGAGACTGCGGCTGCGGGCCAGTTCGCGGGCGGTGAGCCGACGGTGATGATAACGGCGGCGCTCGCGGAGGAGACGACGACGGCGGGCTTGCTGAAGGCGACGCTGGCGCACGGTAAGGTGGCGACGGTGCGCGGTTCGGCGGCTGTGGGCCGTGGTGTGGTGAGTGGTCTTGTGATGAGCCGTTTTTGTGTGATGCGTGGTTTTGTGAGCAGACGTTTTTGATTTGGTGCGGCTGCTGGCTGCCTTTTTGTGAGTGGCTTTGTGGGATTTTTCGTGATGCTTCGTCTGGGTGGATGTGGTTTCGGCGGCCGAGACCGGGTTGGCGAGCGGCAGCAGAGCGGCTATGGCTATGGAGCAGGCCATAGCCCTGAAGATGGCGAGAAACTTTGATCGAGCCGGAATGCGCATCGTTCCCTTTTTTCTACTTTATCTTGATAGACGGATTTGGGAAGGGGTTACCGATGCGCTAACTTGATTTGCGATTGTTTTTGAAGTTGATACGAGCGCGCCCATGTCTCTGAAACGAGACATGGGCACCCAGCCGGGGTTTGAGGCTCAGCCGCGCTTGAAGACGGCGCGCAGGTCGCCGAGGGATTTCTTGTTGGGGTACATTTCCGCGACCTCGAGGGGCATGGAAAAGCGGTACGAGGTTGAGAAAACCTGGACCTCCTTTTTGCCGGGGAGCGGGAGCGCTCCGAGGCGGCGGCCAACGAACTGCGATGGCTGCTTTGTTGCCAGCATGCCTGTGTCTTTGGCGAAATGGTCAGTCAAGTTGCCGCGGGCCTGCTCACGGACACCGGATTGCTTATAGAAACGGACTTTGTTGAAGACGACGGACTTTTGAAGGTAGAGAGTCCAGGAGCGGCCGAAGCGGATTCCGAAGACGCAGCCGAAGGGGCTTTGGATTTCGATCTTGAAGTCCTTACCGTCGGTGGCGCTGAGGAATTTCGCGTATTCGTTCGCGAGCTGGTGGGGCTGGCCTTTGTTGAACATGTATTCGTGCTTGTTGGCTTCGCCACGGATGGCTTCGCTGCCGTAGCCGGATTTGGTCAACGCCATCTGCGAGCGCCAGAACTCGCCGGCGGGGCGAGTGAGGTTTCCGTTGATGCCGGCGTGCGAGATGGTGGGGCTTTGCGGGCTGCCCTGCGCGAAGACGGAACAGCCGTTGATTCCGGCGGTGAAGAAGAAGCGTGGATACTCCTCGTCATCCCAGTCGGCGAGGCCTTGAGGGACGCCGGGGATTTGATAGCTGAGGATGTTCAGGCTTCTCCAGGGCAGGAAATAGATGGGAACCCAGGAGCCGTCCTGGGGCGTGCCGTTGGGGAGGATTTTGAGACCCGTGGCGCCGGGAAAATCCAAGCTGGTGTGCTCGACGATCTTGACGTGCCGAATGCCGCCGGCGCCGGTGCGGCGATCGATGTCAGTATCCATGCCGGTCTCAAACTGGTCGCCCGGGGCGCGATGGACTTTGGCGGATGCTCCGAAGTCGCCGAGCCCGAGCCAGCTGTTGCCGGAGTCATTGGGCGGGCTCATGGAATGGGTGCGCATGAAGAGCAGGGGGTTTTTGAGAAATTCGTGAGTAAGTCCTACGGGCTTCATGGTGACTGGGTCTCCCTTTTTTGCTGTAAGAATTAGTTGGATTTGATGGAGGTGTTTATTGTAGCCCGGATGGTTGGGCTGGCAAATTCCTGGTGCGGCTTGTGCGTGAAAGGGGGAGGCGTGTAGCATCGATTCGATTTTTGGATGGTTGGGCGGGAGGCGCTATTCATGGCTAATGTTACGCCGGAGCATATTTTGCAGACCGGCATTGGGTTCTGGGCATCGAAGGTGCTGCTGAGCGGCGTGGAAATGGGCGTGTTCACGGAACTGGCGGAGGGGCCTCGAGAGTTTGGTGAACTTTCCGGCCGGCTTGGCCTGCATGCGCGGTCGGCGCGCGATTATCTTGACGCGCTGGTGGCGCTGGGATTTCTGGAGCGGTCGGACGGGAAGTACGCCAACACGCCGGAGACGAATCTGTTTCTGGACCGGAAGAAGCCGAGCTACATTGGCGGGATGCTGGAAATGGCGAATGCGCGGTTGTACGGGTTCTGGAACCATTTGACGGAGGCGCTGCGAACGGGGCGGCAGCAGAACGAGGCGAAGGATGGAGACGGGGAGTTCACGTTTCAGAAGTTGTATGCGGCCCCGGCGCGGCTGAAGGGGTTTCTGGCAGCGATGTCGGGCGTGAGCCACGGCGCGAATCTTGCGATTGCGAAGAAGTTTCCGTGGACCACGGCGAAGACCTACGCAGATCTTGGAACGGCGCAGGGAGACCTGGCAGTGCAGATTGCGCTGGCCAATCCGCACCTGACGGGCATTGGGTTTGATCTGGCGGAGGTTGGTCCGGTGTTTGAGGAGTACGCCAAAGACAACGGGGTGGGCGACAGGCTGCGCTTCCAGCCGGGAGACTTTTTCAAGCATGACCTGCCGCGGGTGGACGTGATTACAATGGGGCACATTCTGCACGACTGGGGCCTGAAAGACAAGAAAATGCTGCTTGGAAAGGCGTACAAGGCGCTGAATCCGGGCGGATCGCTGGTGGTGTACGACTCGATTATTGATGACGACCGGTCAAAAAACGCCTTTGGCCTGCTGATGAGCCTGAACATGCTGATTGAGACTGCTGAAGGGTTTGACTACACCGGCGCGGATTGCATGGGATGGATGAAGGAAGCTGGATTCCGCGAGGCTCGGGTGGAGCATTTGGTGGGGCCGGATTCTATGGTGGTTGGGGTTAAGTAAGAGGCCGTCCACATAGGGACGGCCTCTTCGTTGTAAGTTGCTTGATTACGGGCCTACGTCCTGAGGTAGGCAGGGGTTGTATCCGAGTGTTGCCGGGGTTGCGGGGGCGGGCGGGGTTGGCGGCGTGGCCCAGGGTTTGTTGGTGAAGTCGAAGAAGTCGAGCAGGCTGGGTTGGGCTGCGTCGCGGGCGGTGAGGTGCGCGGAGGGTCCGATGAAGCGGTTCTCAACGAACTTGATGATCGCGGTGTGATCCATGGGGATGTGCGACACGAAGTGCTTGCGCGTGAACGGAGAGATGACGATGTTTGGCACGCGGAAGCCAAGCTGGGCGGCGAAGCCGGATTCTGCCGCCGCGTCCGTGCTCTTGGCGCCTGGGTCGCTGGTGCCGAGGTCGCAGTGGAGGGTCGGCTTTCCGCCGCTGGGTACGCAGGGGTTGTAGCTGTCGGGATTGACGGCGATGGAGGAGATATCGGGGATGGTTCCAAGTGATGAGTCGGTGTACTTGTTGGACTGGCCGGGGACGGGCGGGACGTGATCATATGGGCCGCCGGCTTCGTCGTAACTGAAGAAGAACACGGAGCTGCTCCAGGAGGGGCTGGTCATGAG
>JBOGMA010000192.1:0-4523 GCA_050746465.1 Acidobacteriaceae bacterium | reverse complement strand
TCACCAGCGCCTTGCGACTGGCGCTCCTCACCCACCCCAACGCTCACGTTCAGGCGACTTCTGCATACAATTGGGCGCTCGTCTCCTACGGAGTCCTATCAATAGTTGCCGGACTCCTTTCGTTGGTGCTTTACGGAATCACCCAGGCGGCCACCACATGGGCGCTCTCGGCCGTTTATCTCGGAGAAGTTGCTTCCATCAAACCGGCCTACAGGATCGCCTTCAGGCATTGGTTCCGCTACACGCTCGTAGTGCTGCGCCAGATATGGGCCGGAATGTGGCTGCCCTTCTCTCTCTTCATGGCTGCGATGTTGGTTCCCATATGGACCAAAAGACACGGCGGCGGGCTGAAATGGCTCGTTGCGGTGCTGCTTGTCCTTGCCTTCCTGTCTCTCATCTACGCCATCTGGGCTTACATTCGACTGTCGCTGGCGATTCCGGCGGCGGTGGTGGAGTCCCTCAGCATCCGTGCCGCCGTGCGCAGAAGCGCCCAGCTATTGGTCAGCCGGAAAATCCGCATATTTCTTCTGCTCCTGCTGCTATTCGCGCTCTATATGGTGATCGGCACAATGGAATCGCCGCTGCTGATCCTCGCAATTCGTACTCGCGGCACCGAGGCCTTTGTCCTGCGGGCCGTTCAACTCACCATGAACTTCGCCGCCGCTTCGCTGATCGGCCCCGTCGGAGCCATTGGCCTTTGCCTGTTTTATTTTGACGAGCGTGTCCGCCGCGAGGGTTTTGATATCGAATGGATGATGCGGAAGGTAGCTCCCACTGAGCCGAGCCTCCCCGAACCACTCACAACCGGCCAGGACACCCCCGCCCAGCCTGCTTGAACGTTGCTCATGCGCCGATGTTTTCACCTCTCTTTCGTCCTGCTTCCCGCCCTGCTGCTGTTGTCGTCAGCTCAGGCGCGCGGACTCGACCATGTTTCCCTCCAGCAATACAGGGCGCACCTCCAAAACCTTCAGGCGCTCGCCGCGAGCTGCGAGTCCACCCCTTCGGCCTGCGATCCAAAAGCCGTCGGAAGCGATGAACAGGTCCAGATCCAGGGACTCGGAGTCGGGGCCAACGTCAATTCCTTTCAGGCGCATTACGGATGGTTCCGTGACGCGCTGACCTCCGCAAAAAAATCCGACGCTAAGCCCCGCATGGAGGCCATGCGCGCGGCGCAAGCCCGTCTTGACGAAGAATTGCGTCACGCTTCGACCCCGGCAAGGGACGATTTCTCAACCGCCCGCAAAAAAGCCGACACAATCCTTGGCAACCCAGAGTTCGCAACCGTTCAGGAAGCTTCCTTATGGGAACAGTTCTGGGCGCATGTCGAAACGTGGCTGGATAAAATCTTCGGCGGCGTTGCCCATTTCGGCAAGCGCTCGCCCTGGATCGGTCCGCTGATGGAATGGGGTCTGCTCGGAATTGCTTTGCTTGCGCTCGCCCTGTGGGTCATCCGAGTCATGCAGCGTCAGCGTCTCGGAGTGCGCATGGATTCGGCACGTCAAATGGAACCCTGGGAAGAGGCCGCGCGCAACTGGCGCGAACTTGCCGAGCAACAGGCCGCGCAGGGAGCATGGCGCGATGCCGTGCATTGTCTCTACTGGGCCAGCATCGCCGCCCTTGAAGGACGCAGCCTCTGGGCCCCCAACCGCTCCCGCACCCCTAGGGAATATGTTCGCCTTCTCCAGCCAGGGTCACAGCGCTGGACGCTCCTTCGCCAGCAGACACAAGGCTTTGAGCGCGTCTGGTACGGCCTCCGCGAAGCCGCCCGGCACGACTACGAAAGCGCCCTCGCTCTCCACGAAGAATTGAGGGCGGCATGAGCAGGCGCTTCAGCAGTGATGCCCGCCTGGTGCTGTGGGTCTGTCTCGGCATTTTCGTCATAATTCTCGTCGGCGCTTTCCTCGCTCCCGCTCGCGAAGACAATGATCCCACTCCAAGCACCTGGAACAGCGGCTCGCACGGAGCCAAGGCGGCGTACGAACTGCTCGCCCAGTTGGGCGACACCACGGCGCGTTGGGACAAGCCCGCCGCCGCGCTCAACCAAGTCAACGCATCGCACACTACCCTGATCCTCGCCGGCTCCCAGCGCATGGAATTGCGCAAGGAAGAAGCCGGCGTCAGCGCCTTTCTGCATCGCGGCGGCCGCGTCCTGGCCACCGGGGCCCTCAGCGCGCTTATGCTGCCCGACTCGCAGATCGAAGCTCCTACCCGCTTCTACACGGCATTGTGCTACACCACGCCGCAGTCGCTCAGCGGCCTTGGTCGCGCCGGGCAGGTGGCAATGGCGGTTCCCATCCGCTGGAAATCCGAGGCCGCCCACAGTGTCCGCATCGATCAGGCCTGCGGCCAGGATGCCGTCGTGGTTCATTATTCAGAGGGCCCCGGCGAAGTTATCTGGTGGAGCTCCGCCGCGCCGCTGAGCAATCGCGGACTCAAAAATGACTCCAGCCTGCGCCTTCTCCTGGCCAGCGTCGGCGGTCCCGGCCGCACCGTTCTATTCGACGAGTACATTCACGGAGATCGCGAAAGCCTCTGGCAAACCATGAGCGGCACTCCCGTCAAAGCTCTCGCCTGGCAGCTTGCCGCCGTGGCTCTGCTGCTGCTCGTCAGCTTCGGCAGGCGCAGCGGCCCGCTTTGGGAGCCTTCGCGCCCCTCGCGAACTTCTCCGCTCGAATTCGCTGAATCCATGGGCGCACTCTATCAAAAGGCCGGTACAACTGAAGTCGCGGTGGGCGCGGCGGAACGGCGCTTGATGGATTTTCTGCATAATGAAGGCGGCATCCCTCGCGAAACCCTGCGCAGCGGCCCCGACGCCATTGCTTCGACCGTTGCGGCGCGTTTCTCGTATTCTGGTCCGGAACTTGCCGAAGACCTGAAGGCAGCACAGGAAACCGAATTCAACAAACTAAGCGCAAAAGGCGCTTTGGAACTGGTGCGCCGGCTCGACCGCCACATCAGCAACCTGCGCGAACTCATGACCAGCGTACATGGAAAATAATTGAGGGAGAAAAGCGTGAGCGAAGAAACGGAACTAATCACAGAAAAGGGCGTAGCCGAAGAACTCTTCGCGCGGGGCCGCGCGGAACTCGGCAAGGTGATCTCCGGCCAGGTCGAGTTGATCGATCAGGCCCTGCTGACGCTGCTCTGCGGCGGACACGCGCTCATCGAAGGTGTTCCCGGCGTCGCCAAAACCCTCACCGTCAAAACTCTCGCGCGCTTCCTCGGCCTCGACTTCAAGCGCGTACAGGGCACGCCCGACATGATGCCCGCCGACATTCTCGGCACCAGCGTCTTCTCGCTCAAGACCAATGAGTTCGCCTTCCATCGCGGCCCCGTCTTTACGCAATTCCTGCTCGCCGACGAAATCAACCGCATGCCTCCGCGCACCCAGGCCGCGCTCCTCGAAAGCATGGAAGAGCGCCAGGTCACCATGGACGGGGAGCGCCACCCGCTCGACGTCTGCTTCACCGTGTTCGCCACGCAGAACCCGCTGGAGTTTGAAGGAACTTATCCGCTCCCCGAGGCCCAGCTCGACCGATTCCTGCTGAAAATTCAGGTCGGCTATCCCTCCGCGGAAGAAGAGCGCTCCGTGCTCGAACGTCACCACGCCTCAGCGGAAGCCGCGTACATCGAGCAGGTCGCAATCCAATCCGTGACAATCGCCGAACTCGAAGCCGCACGCCGCCAGGTTCGAAATGTGCGCGTGGAATCTGCCATCTTCGATTACCTTCTCAGCGTTGTCCGCCGAACCCGCGAGTGGCCGGCCATCTCGCTCGGCGCCAGCCCGCGCGCTGCCGCTGGCCTGCTCATCGTCGCCAAAGGCCATGCCGCAAAAGACGGACGCGATTACCTCATCCCCGATGACGTGAAGGAAGCCGCGCTGCCCTGCCTCCGCCACCGGCTCATCCTCAAGCCCGAAGTGGAGTTGGAAGGCTTTGATCCCGACCGCGTCATCCGTGATGTGCTCGCCGCAACCCCGCTGCCCAAATGATCCAGACGCTCATCCCCGCTCCCGTCAAAGCGCAGGCGCGCGGGCATCGTCTCGGCTACGCGCTTACTCCGCGTGCACTGCTGTTGCTGCTCGCCGGCTGCTCGCTCGTCATACCTGGATTCTTCCATCCCCGCTCACCCTGGATGTGGCCCTGGGCCATGGTCGCCTGGGACGCTCTCATCGTGCTCCTCGTCCTTTTCGACGCAATGCTGCTCCCCGCTCCCGCAGCCATCACAGTCGAGCGGCGATTCGCAGATTCGCCCTCATTAGGCGAGCCCACGAAGGTAGAACTCGAAGTCACACAGGAATCAAACCAGATTCTCGACATCCGCATCAGCGACGCAGCCAATCCCGCACTCGCTTCCATGCCCCTCTCCGGCAGGATTCGCGCGTTCCCCCGCGATCCCGTGCGCGTCACGATCTCTTGCATCCCCATTGCACGCGGCGACGTCACGCTCGGCAAAGTCTATCTCCGATATCGCGGCGTCCTCAAGCTTGCCGAGCGCTGGGCCCAGGCCGATCTGGAACAGAA
>JBOGMA010000191.1:0-4071 GCA_050746465.1 Acidobacteriaceae bacterium | reverse complement strand
CTCTCGCGCCCGGACAAACTGCCGTCAGCTTCGCCCCCGCGGACTTCCCCCAACTCACCGTTCATAACCCGCGCCTCTGGTGGCCCAACGGATACGGCAAGCCCAACCTCTACCACCTCAAGCTCTCTGTCAGCGCCGATAATCAAGTCTCCGACACCAAACACCTCCGCTTCGGAATCCGCGAAATTACCTACGAGCTAAGCCTCCTCGACTCCACCGGCCATCTCGTCCGCGTCGCTTACACCCCCGCCGCCGATCGCGCCCACTTCGGACACATCGTCAACGTCACTCATCAAGGAACGCGCAACATCCCGCCCAACGATCCACCCCCGCCCTCTTGGCCCGCCGCCTGGCGCAGCAACTGGCACGCCTACGTCTCCTCCCTCTATCCCGGAGCTTCATCCTCACCCTCCATCCGCCCCAGCAGCGATACCGCCACCGCTCCCTACCTCGTCGTGCTCGTGAACGGAGTCCGCATCGACTGCCGAGGCGGCAACTGGGGCATGGACGACGCCATGAAACATGTCTCCCGCGCGCATCTCGAACCCTACTTCCGTCTCGACCGCGATGCCCACCTCAACATCATCCGCAACTGGGTCGGCCAGAGCACCGAGCAAACCTTCTACGACCTCGCCGACGAATACGGCATGCTCGTCTGGAACGACTTCTGGGAATCCACACAGAACTACAACATCGAGGCGCAGGACCCCCAGCTATTTCTCAAGAACGTAGCCGACGTCATCTCCCGTTTCCGCAACCACCCCAGCATTCTCCTGTGGTGCGGACGCAACGAAGGCGTCCCCCAGCCCATCATCAACAAGGGAATCATCAACCTCGTTGCCAAACTCGACGGAACCCGCTACTACTCGCCTAGTTCCAACGCCGTTAATCTTCAGGGCAGCGGCCCCTACTCCATGCAGAATCCCGCCGAGTACTACACATCTCTCAACCACGGCTTCTCCGTCGAAACCGGAACTCCCTCCATGTCCACCCTCGAATCCTTCCGCGCCCACACCCCCAAGCCTGACCAGTGGCCCATCGACGACGTGTGGGCCTACCACGACTGGCACCACTCCGGAAATGGCGGGACCCAATCCTTCATGACCGCTTTGCAAACTCAATTCGGAGCCGCCACCAGCCTCCCCGACTTCGAGCGCAAGGCGCAAATGCTCAACTACGTCAACCACCGGGCCATCTTCGAAGGCATGAACGCCCACCTCTGGTCCCCCAACAGCGGGCGCCTCCTCTGGATGACCCAACCCGCCTGGCCCAGCAACATGTGGGAAATCCTCAGCAGCGACTACGACACGCAAGCTTCGTACTACGGAACCATGAAGGCCTGCGAACCCCTCCACATCCAGCTCGACCTCGCCAACTACAACGTCGAACTGGTCAACACCACCCGCTCCGCACTCGACAACGCAACCGTAATCGCCGACGTCTACACGCTCGATAACAAGCCGCTCCTCCACCGCCAGGCCACGGCCAATCTCGCCGCCGACGCTTCCGCCGAAGCCTTCCCGCTCAATCTCCAGCCCCTCATGACCAACCGCACCATCCTCATCAAGCTGGAACTCAAATCACAGGACGGAAAAACCGTTTCCCAAAACCTCTACTGGCTCGCCGACAAAAACGAAGACTATCGCGACCTCAACACTCTGCCCCCCGCCCAGATCGCCGCCACCGCGCACGCAGCCCCTTCCTCGAACAACGAATCAAGCATAACGGTGGACCTGAAAAACAACGGCCCCGCCACCGCACTCGAAAACAAACTAACACTCCTCGACCAGAAAACCGGAAAGCGAATCCTCCCCGCCTACTACAGCGACAACTACGTTTCACTCCTGCCCGGAGAAACAAGACAAATCACCATCGACTACCCCTCCAACCCCGCACAACAACCCACCCTCACCCTCCGCGGCTGGAACCTGAAATCCCAACCCATAACCCTCCAATAGAAACAGTAAGGCCCGCGCCGCGTCCCCAGTGCGGGCCAATCCCGGCCAAATCAGCACCCCGCCCAACGCCAGGCCCAGAAATCGCCGCAGCATCAACCCTCCAGCTTCAGCACCAGCATCGTCATGTCATCATGCTGCGGAGCCCCAGCGGTAAACGCATCCGCATCCCGAAACAAATCCTTCATCGCGGCCGCCGCCGTCTTATCGCGACACAACTGCGCCGACGCAATCATCCGTTCCTCGCCCCACTCCTCATCGCCGTGCGCCATCGCCTCACTGATGCCATCGGTAAACATCACCAGCAAGTCGCCGGGGTGCAAGGCCAATGACTGTTCTGTATAAGGAGCCGCCGGCAGCAGCCCCACCACAGGCCCATTCGCCTCCAGCCTCATAATCTCGGCCATCCCACCCGCGCCGCACCGCAGCAGAACCGGAGGATTATGCCCGGCATTCACGCAATCCAGCCGCCGCGTCTCCGGGTCGTATGCAGCAAAGAAAAACGTCGCGTACCGGTTCTCCGCAGAAGCTTCATACACCAGCCGATTCACCTTATCCATCAGCTTCGCAAAGTCCCGCGGATTGTCCAGCGACACGCCCCGCAGCGAAGCCCGCAGACTCGCCATCAGCAGCGCCGCCGCAATTCCCTTGCCGCTCACGTCGCCAATCGCCAACCCCACGCGCCCGTCATCCAGCCGGAACACGTCGTAGTAATCGCCGCCCACGCCCAGCGCCGGCCTGCAATGCCCCGCAATTGTCGCGCCCTCAATCTCCGGCATCTCCTGCGGGAACAGCCGCTCCTGCACCTCGCGCGCAATCTCCATCTCGCGGTTCACCAGTTCCCGCTGCGCCGCCTCCGCCGCCAGCGATCGCGCCAGTTTCGTCACCTCCAGAGCCAGCCCCGTCTGCGTCGCCACCGTCTGCAGCATTTGCAAATCGGCTTTCGTATACGCCGCCTCCGACCGCTTCGGCCCCAGCGCCATCAGCCCCATCAGCCGATTCCGCCCCGGCAGCGGCAATAGCAGCTCCGCATTTACCGCGTCCAGAACTTCACGCTCGCTCATCCCCGCCATCAAATACCACGCGTCCGGATCATTCCGGTACAACCGCGCCGGCTCGTTCGTCGAACTCAGATACCGCACCGACGAAGCCTGGGCCGGCAGCATCAGCGGCCCATCCACATTCACCCCAATCGCCTGCGCCAGGTGAAATGACTCGCTGCTCCGGAGCGAACTCCCCCGGAGCATCACGGCGATCTGATCCACATGCAGCGTCTCCGCCACCCGCCGCGTCACTGTCTCCAGCAGCGGAGCCGTATCCGTAAACCGCCGAACCTCATCTGAAAGCTCGTTCAGCACCACCTCTGCGTCGTACGCCTCGCGGAAAAACCGCCGGTCCAGCCACCCTTGCGCCCGCTTCTGCACGCCCACGCGAAGCGCCAGCACCAGCAGCAGAAAAATCACCACCTCCGCTACCACCGCCGCGCCCAGGCTTCTCCTGTTCAGAGCCGGAACCAGCAGCAGCCACACCGCCAGCCCAACCAGAATCCACTGCACCGCCAGCAGCACCGCCTTCGCCATCGCATAGCGGGCACCCATGCGGACAATCACCCGAACATCCATCGCCCGCTGCACCAGCACCACGTAGGCCAGCGTGAACGGAGCGGCCATGAAAGCCATGCCCCCCGCCAACGTAATCCAGAACCCGCTCACCGTCATGAACTTCAAACCAAAATGCGGCAGGAGCACAAAAACCAGCAGCAGCGATCCCACTCCCACCGCCGTGCCTACCGTCAGCACCCGCAGCCTGCGCCGCGCATCCGCCGTCGATGCCGACCACAGCTTGTCCACGGTGAACATGAGGTACAATGCAATGCACACCAGATTCAGCGCATTCACAGCATTGCCCGCGTCCGACATTGCCCGCAGCAATCGCGGCCCCGTCGGTGCGGCGAAATACGCATGGTAAAGATACGGATAAAGAATCGCTGCAAACGCCGGATACGGCGCCAGCACCAACCACTTCAGCCAGGGAACCTTCCTGTCAATCCGCGACCGCTCCGGAAAATAAACCCCGAACAACAGCAGCGCTGGAGAAGCCAGCACCTGCAGCGTCT
>JBOGMA010000190.1:0-5580 GCA_050746465.1 Acidobacteriaceae bacterium | reverse complement strand
CCCAAGATGCGCGAGATCGAGTTTGAATTTGCTGGGGAAATAGGAGGGCAGCCAGAAGAGGTAGAACCACCAGATCGGATCGGTGTGGAACTTGCCGACAACAAACGCCCAGCACTGCCGGTGGGCAAAGAGTTTGATCCACGAGGTGGCGGGCTTTGGTGGCGCTTCCGTCTTGCCTTCGCGAATGTATTTGAATTCAGCCGCGCTCAGCTTGGGATGCTGTGACGGTTTGCGAAAGTAGAAGAACCACAAGATCACCCAGATGGTGCTGAAGACGCTGGTGATGAGAAAGCCCGCGTGCCAGGTATGGAAAGTCAGGACGATCCACGGCACGGCGATGGGAGCAATAATCGCCCCAAGGTTGGTGCCGGAGTTGAACAGGCCCGTTGCCAGCGATCGCTCGCTCTGCGGAAACCACTCGGCTACCGTTTTGATGGCGACCGGGAAGTTGCCGGACTCGCCCAATCCCAGGAAGAAGCGAGCGACAGCGAATTCCATCACGCTATCTGCCAACGCGTGCCCCCATGCTGAGAGGCTCCAGATGACCATTACGATGAGGTACCCGGCGCGCGTGCCCACTCTGTCGATGAAGCGTCCCATCACCAGCATGCCCGCCGCGTACGCGATCTGAAACGCGACCACAATCCAGCCATAGCCTGCCTGGCTCATTCCAATACTTTGCTGGATGGTTGGTTTCAGGATGCCGAGGACCATGCGGTCCATGTAATTGAGGGTGGTCGCGGCAAAGATTAACGCGCAGATCGTCCAGCGCACATGGCTCATTCGCGACTGCGAGACGCCGTTCTCTTCCTGCTCCGGTTCCGTCGTAATCGGTTCCATGCCTCTCCAGCCCGGGCCTACCCCAGATACTAAAGTTTATAAGCCCGGCGGACCAGGTTGTAAGTAAGGTCGCGCGCAACCTCAGAGGCTTCGTCCTCCTCCAGACGATGCTCAGCAACCAGCTTCGCGAGGAAGGAGCAATCCATGCGCCGGGCTACATCGTGCCGCGCCGGAATCGACAGGAACGCGCGCGTATCATCGTTGAATCCCACCGTGTTGTAGAACCCCGCCGTTTCAGTCGTCATTTCGCGAAAACGCTGCATCCCTTCAGGGCTGTCATAAAACCACCACGGCGGCCCCAGCCGCAGGCAGGGATAATGCCCCGCCAGCGGCGCAAGCTCGCGGCTATAGGCCGACTCGTCCAGCGTAAACAGAATCAGCGTAAACTTCGGCTCGTTGCCGTACCGGTCCAGCAGAGGCCGCAGCGCATTCACATAGTCGGTCGCCGTGGGAATATCCGCCCCAACATCGCGCCCATATTTTTCATAGAGGTGCCGATTATGGTTGCGGAAGCTGCCCGGGTGAATCTGCATGACCAGGCCGTCGTCCACGCTCATACGCGCCATTTCGGTCAGCATCTGCGCGCGGAACATCTCGCGCTGTTCTTCGTTGGCCGCGCCCTTCAGAACTGTCGCGTAGAGTTTTTCCGCCTCCTCCGTCGACAGTCCTGCCGTGCGGGCCGTGGGATGCCCATGGTCCGTCGCGGTGCAGCCAAGTGTTTTGAACCGCATCCGCGTTTTTTCCAGCGCCCGCAGATATCCGGCCCAGCTCTCCGTGTCCTCGCCGTTCAGGTCGCCAAGTTTCCGCACGTTATCGCGAAAACCGGCAAAGTCCGGATCGACCACCGCATCCGGCCGAAACGTAGGCAGGATGCGGGCTTTCCACCCCGAATCGCGAATCGCCTGGTGATCGCTGAGCGATGCCAACGGAGAATCCGTCGTCGCCAACACTTCAAGCCGGAACCGCTCGTAGAGCGCGCGCGGACGGAACTCGGGACTCGCCAGCTTTTCAGCGATCGTGTCGTAGTAGTGGTCCGCGTTTTCGGCGGAAAGCCGCTCGCTCAGCCCGAACAGCTCTTCAAAGGCGTAATCCAGCCACATGCGCGTCGGCGTTCCGCGAAAAAGATAATAGCGCTCGGCAAATATACGCCATACTTTGCGCGGATTCTTAATTTCCGCCGCTCCGATTTCCAGGTCTTCCATCAAGACGCCCTGGCTGTAAAGCATCCGATAAACGTAATGGTCGGGCTGCACAAACAGCTTGGCCGGGTCAGGAAAAGCCTCGTTGCGAGCGAACCAGGCTGCTTCCGTGTGACCATGTGGGCTGATCAGCGGCAGGTTCTTGATTTCGGAATAAAGCCGCCTCGCAATCGTCCGCGTTGCGGCGTCAGCAGGGAAAAGCCGGTCGTCGTGAAGTAACTTCAAGGTTCCCGTCCTGTTTTTCGTGGGGCCAGCGTTCAATTCGCGAGTTGGAAAAGATGCCTGACCACCAGCGGCAATCGGTGTCTCAGGTGAATGAGGGCAGGATAACAAAATTACGAACTACCCTTCCAGAGTTCTGGTCTCGCTGTGCGGAACAATCCTCACCTTCAGCGCGTCAACCTCTCAGTCTGGTCGCTGGAGCGATATCGCTTGGCATGCGAGACGCCCGCTCGAACGTCCTTGCGGGATTTACATGCTCTTGCATAAAGTAAAGTGCAAGTTCCACATTTGCAAACTTGAAGCGTCAAAGCCATGGTGTCTGCCTGGCAGAGAATAGGAGCAGGAATGCGGTTGGTTAATTTCCGGCGAGGAAACCAGATTGAGTTCGGGGTGCAGCGCGACAACGCGGTCCGCTCCCTTGCGAGTGCGGGCTTTGGAACCGAAGCGGAATTTCTCGCCGGAGGCGCAAAGGCCCTGGACGCGGCCCGCGAGCTCGAAACGCGCAGCGGCATTGAATCGATCCCGCTCGACACTGTGCAATTGCTCGCACCAATTCTCAAGCCCCGCAAAATTCTCTGCGTAGGGTTGAACTATCGCGACCACGCGATTGAATCCAACATGGTCATTCCGGAAGTCCCGACCATCTTCCTCAAACTGCCGAACGCTGTCACCGGGCCGGATTCCGACATCATCCTGCCGCGAAACTCCGCTCAGCCCGACTATGAGGCGGAGCTGGCCGCTGTCATCGGGCAGGGAGGCAGAAACATTCGCGCTGAAGACTGGAAGCAGCACGTGCTCGGCTACACCATCCTGAACGACGTGAGCGCGCGCGACGTGCAGTTAGCAACCTCGCAGTGGACCCTCGGCAAGAGCTTTGACACCTTCGCCCCCATCGGGCCCGCCCTCGTAACCACCGATGAAGTCGAAGACCCGCATGCGCTGGACATTCAGTTGTCCATTGATGGCGAGCTGATGCAGCACTCCAATACCCGTCATCTCATCTTCAAAATGCCGGATCTGATCGCTCATATTTCCTCCGTCGTGCCCCTCAACCCCGGAGACGTCATCAGCACCGGAACACCCGCGGGCGTAGGCCTGGGCCGCACTCCCAAGCGCTGGTTGAAGCCAGGTGAGACCATCACCATAACCATCGAGCGCATCGGCACGCTCACCAATCGCACCATCGCCGCCTGATCGTAGAATTGTCGCTGGAAGGAAGGGTCTTATTTCGATGGCAGAATTTCGATTGGACAGCAAAACGGCCGTTGTGACCGGCGCCGGGAGCGGTATAGGTCAGGCCATTGCCCGCCAATTTGCCCGCTCTGGCGCAACCGTCTATTCCATGGACATTCATACAGAGCACGCCGAAAATACTGTGCGCCTGATTCATGAGGACGGCGGCGTGGAGGCATTTGCGAAGGTTTGCGACGTAACAGACGCCGCCGCATGCAAGCGGGCCTTCAGCGAAGTTGCCGCGGAGCGCGGCATCGATATTCTGGTGAACAGCGCGGGCATATCTCACATCGGCCGCCTCGACTCCACTTCTGAGGAGGACTTCGACCGCCTCTTCCGCGTCAACGTCAAAGGCGTATACCTCTGCATGCAGGCTGTCATAGAGCCGATGAAGCGCCGTGGAGGAGGCGTCATTCTGAATCTGGCTTCGGTCGCCGCAACCACCGGCCTCAGCGAGCGTTTCGCCTATTCCATGACCAAGGGCGCGGTCCTTTCCATGACGTTTTCCGTCGCCCGCGATTATCTTCCAGACAAGATCCGCTGTGTCGCCATCTCTCCAGCCCGCATCCATACCCCGTTCGTCGATGCGTACCTCAAGCAGCGCTATCCTGGGCGCGAAGCGGAAATGTTCGCAAAGCTCTCCGAGACGCAGCCCATTGGCCGAATGGGGTCTCCGGAAGAGGTCGCCACGCTCGCGCTCTATCTCTGTTCCGACGCCGCATCGTTCATCACCGGCGCGGATATACCGCTCGACGGTGGCTTCTTCAATCTGCATGGATAGGGGACACTTTGGACCTCCAACTCAAAGATAAGGTCGTCCTCATCACCGGCGGCGGGCAGGGAATCGGCGCTGCCATTGCCGAAGCCTGTGCGACGGAAGGAGCAATTCCGGTCATCGTCAACCGCGAATCCGAGACGGCGCGAAATTTTGCGGAGCACCTGCGCCAGTCTGGAGCCCGCTGTGAATTGCTGACTATTGAGTTGCTGGAACCCGAAAGTTGTAAGCACGCTGTGGAAGAAACGCTGCGTCGCTGCGGAAGGATTGATGGCCTGGTGAACAACGCCGGCACAAACGACAAGGTTGGCCTGGAACACGGTACTCCGCAAGCGTTTATTGACTCCGTCCAGCGCAATCTATGGCACTATTTTTCCATGACCCACTACGCGCTGCCCGCGCTGAGAGACTCACGAGGAGCAATCGTGAATATCAGCTCAAAGACAGCGGTCACCGGGCAGGGAGGGACCTCCGGCTATTGCGCCTCGAAAGGCGCGCAACTCGCCCTCACGCGCGAGTGGGCGGTGGAGCTGCTGCCTTACGGCATTCGCGTGAATGCGATTGTCCCGGCTGAAGTAATGACTCCGCAGTATAGCGAATGGATCGCGACATTCCCCAACCCCGAGCAAAAGCTCAGCAATATTACCGCGAACATTCCACTCGGCAGGCGCATGACCCAGCCTGCGGAAATTGCGAGCATGGCCGTGTTTCTGCTATCGGAAAAGTCCGCCCACACCACCGGCCAGCATCTTTATGTTGATGGCGGATACGTTCATTTGGATCGTGCGCTAACCTGAGACAGTGTTTCACCGCGAATCTCTTTCTCTCGCCAGCTAATTCTCCCTTTCCAGGACTTAAACATGGCAGACACACAATTACGCATGGCCATACGCGAATTCTCCGACTTTGAAGATGCTCTTGCCGAGCAGGCATCTCTCTATCGCAAATTGCACCCGCAGGTCAGCGTTGAAATCGTGCCGCTCGACCTGAACTCGCTTCGCGCAGAGATGTTTGAGAAGGAAGGCCTTCGCTCCGGCAGTTGGGATATCGGCTTCCTCGTGACTGACTGGCTGTCCGAAGCAATCCAAGATGGCCTTCTCGAAGAACTCACGCCACGGCTGCGCCGCAATCCAATTCCTGATTGGCCGCAGGGCTGGGCGCGCTCCATCGTCGAGCCGCTGTATTTTGGCGATAAGCTCTACTCGCTTCCATGGCATGACGGTCCGGAGTGCCTCATCTACCGGCGTGACCTGTTTGAAAATCCGGCGGAACAGGCGGAATTTCGTAATCGTTATGGTTACGAACTCAAAC